>DASQAY010000001.1:0-10208 GCA_035635515.1 Candidatus Eiseniibacteriota bacterium
AAGCATGCTGCCGAAAGCGCCAGGGCCTGGGGCGAAAACGTCAAGCCTCCCACGGTCTTCACCAAGGCCCAGACCTCGATCACCGGCCCATACGACGACATCGCGATCGATCCTGCAATCAGCGAAAAGATCGACTGGGAGGTCGAGCTCGGAGTCGTGATCGGCATGGCGGGCATCAACATCAAACCGGAAAACGCCATGAATCACGTGTTTGGTTACACGGTAGTCAACGACGTCAGCGCAAGGGACATCCAGAACGGCTGGGGCGGCCAGTTCTTCAAAGGCAAGAGCCTCGACCGTTCGTCGCCAATTGGGCCCTGGATCGTCACCGCCGACGAGATCGGCGACCCCAAGCAGCTGCGCCTTTCGCTAAAGGTCAACGGAGTGGTGAAACAGGATGGCAACACGCGCGACATGATCTATCCGGTTGCCGAGCTGATCGCCTGGCTGTCCATCGGCATGACGCTGCTGCCCGGGACTGTGATTGCCACCGGAACCCCGGACGGCGTCGGTTTCGCACGCACTCCGCCGGAGTTCCTGAAGGCGGGCGACGTGATGGAGACCGAAGTGGAGCGAGTCGGATTGCTGCGCAACCGCATGGTCGGGGCGAAGATCCCGGCCGCCCATCAGCGCTAGGCGGGTTTGTTTGCGTGAGGTCTGACGGATCCAGGATTTCGCACGGAGTTTGTTCCGCCGTGCGCTGCATAGCGTTGCTACCGACAGGATGGCACCAGCCGGAGGATGTCTGCCATAAAGGCGATGGCTGGGGCGGTAGGATTCGAACCTACGGTGGCGGATCCAAAGTCCGCTGCCTTACCACTTGGCCACGCCCCACCGGCAGGCCGTCCCAGTATAGAAGTGGGCTGGAATGACGGCGGACCGGCGGGAAGGTACGCCGGTCCGCGCGGAACACCGTGGGGGCCCTAGTGCTGGATGTTCACGCTCACGTTCTGGAACAAGTTGTGCACGGTGCCGCCCATGAAGGTGAGCGAGGTGATCAGCGCGATCCCGATAAACACCAGGAGCATGCCGTACTCGGTGTAGGCCTGACCGCTGCGGCCGTGCCGGGCGCGCAGCCACAGCCTGCCGGCGGCGCTCGCGATCGGGTTGATCGTCTTCACGAACCCATGCTAGCCAGCGTCCCGGGCCGTGAGATCGGCTGAAAGAGCCCTCTGGCTACGCAGGCGAGCAGAACGCCTACGGCCACCGCACTAGACGACCCTACGTAGCCCGGGCTTCGATCCGATCAGGCGGCGGGTTGGAGGGGCACCGTGATCCAGCCCTCGCGAATGGCTTTGGTGACCGCCTCCAGCTTGGAGTGCACCTTGAGCTTGCTCAGGATGTTCTGCACGTGCGTCCGCACGGTGTTGGGCGACATCCCCAGCCGCTCGGCCACCTTCAGGTTGTCGTGGCCCAGCGCCAGCTCGTTGAGCACGCCCATCTCGCGTGGGGTTAACGGCGTGCTGGCAGCCGGGGCGGCCGGCCGGGCCATGCCTTCGAGCAGGCGGTTCAGCATGTAGGGCGCGATCAACGCCTCGCCCCGGGCGGCGCCACGAACGGCCTGGAGCACCTGCGGGGTGGCCTCATGTTTGCTCATGTAGCCGGTCACGCCCGAGGCGATCGCGTCGCGCAGCACACTCTCCTCTTCGTCACTGGTGAGCAGCACCACCTGGGTCTTCGGGAAGTCACGCTTTATGGCCTGGACCGCATCGATGCCGGACCCATCCGGGAGGTGGACATCCAGGAGGAGCACGTCGGGCTGGTGCAGGCGGACCTGTTCCAGGGCCTCCTTGACCGAGCCACCCCGTCCGACCACGCGCAGGTCGGGCTCCAGGTTCAAGACCGTGGTCAGGGCATCGCAGAAGACGGCGTGATCATCCACTAACACGACCCGGATCGGTTCCACCATGGTGTTCTCAGGCGGTGGTCGTCTTCGTGCTCGCGACCTCCGACGATGCCGCCACAGGTAGAACGAAGGAGAAGGTCGAGCCCTTGCCCCATACGCTTTCCACCAGCATCTCCCCGCCGTGGGCGCGCACGATCTCGCGGGTGATATAGAGGCCCAGACCGGTGCCGGAAATGCTCAGCGACCGCTTGTCGAAGAGCCGGCTGAACTTCTCGAATAGGCGGGGGATGTCCTCTTCCCGCATCCCCAGGCCCTCGTCGTGGACCGAGACCTTGACCCGATTCTCGCGATCGAGGAAGGCCATCACGGCGATGCCGCCGCCCCGAGGCGAATACTTGACCGCATTGCTGAGCAGGTTCATGACGACCTGCTGCAGGCGCTTGCGGTCGGCGCGCACCTGCAGGCCGGGTTCAATCCGGACCCGGAGGGGATGCTTTTGCGCGTCCATCGGGAACGACTCGACGACCTCCCGCAGGAATTGACTCAGGTCCAGCACCTCGAAGCGATAGGTGAAGTGCTCGGTGTCGATCCGGTTGACGGAGGTGAAGTCCTCGATCAGGGCGCCCAGGGCCGCGGCGCTGCGATGGATGCCTTCGATCAGCGCCTCTCGGGTGGGCTGGTCGAGGCGGTGCTGCTGATAGAGCAGGGTATCGGCCTGAGTCTTGATGCTGGCGATGGGGGTCTGCAGCTCGTGGGTGACCATGGAGACGAACTCGGACCGAACCCGGTCGATCTCTTCCAAGCGCTGAGCGCGCTCCTTCTCCAGCGCCTCGCGGCGCCGGGTCTCGTCCAGCTGCCCGGCTCGCTCGATGGCGGCGTGCAGGGCCCGGTCGAGGCGGCTGGTGAGGTCGCGAACCAGCAACCCGGCCACCACGGCCACGAACAGAAACAGGAAAATGCGACCCAGGACGAACCCGGAGGGCGGGGTCAGGGCGGACCCGGTAAATCCGCCCACCACGATGTACAGGACGGACACCACCACCGCCGCCGCCACCGCGCCGGGCAGCCCGAACCGAACGCCCGAGGCGATGATGAGGAGGTAGAAGACCAGCGAGAAATCGGTGGGCGCGCTGTAGCCGCCGGTGACGTACAGGATGCTGGTCGCCACCAGCAGATCGATGGCGGTGGTGATCAGCCCGAACCAGCGGCCGGGGCGGTAGCCGCGCAGCAGAACCACCGAAACCACCGCATTGACCACCGCCCAGCCGGCCAGGGCGGCGTCGACGAATAGCACCGAGGCTTCGGAATTGCGGTTGCCGAAGTGGTTCAGGATGAGCGCGGCCAGGAGCACCACCCAGCGCCCGATCAGGCTGATCCGTTCGCCGCTGGTCAGCACGCCGGCGCGGCTGTCCCGGATCACGTCCGAGTAATCGGTCGGCTGGACCGGCGGGGGGACAGGCTGCACCTCGGTATAACGCGTCTCTCCGTTCGGTTCCGCCATGAGAAAGCATCGAAATTATCGCCCGAAACGGGCCATAATCCGCACAAATCCCTGAGGGAGGTGCGAATCCTCGAGCGGGTCGGCTTCGACGCGCGCCTGATTGGCGGGCTGGGCATCGGACGGTACATCCGGGGGCTCCTGCCGCCACTGGCGGAAACCCTGGGGGAGCACCTCACCGTGCTGGCCACACCCCAGGACCGGGCCCCCGTCCGGGCCGAGGTGGGATCCGCCCCCACGATCGTGGTCGCCGGCGCCGCGCCGTACCGGCTCCAGGAGCAGACCGCGCTGCTGGCCCAGCTCACCCGCCGTCAGTTCCAGCTGGTGCATTTTCCGCATTACAACCTCCCGGTTGCCTACCGCGGCCGGTTCGTGGTCACCATCCACGACCTGTTCTCCTTCCAGTTCCCGGAGATCCATTCCGGTGGCCTTCCCCGGCTAGTCAACCAGGTGCTGATGACCAACGCGGTGCGGCGGGCGGCGGCCATCATCACGCCCTCCCAGGCCACGGCCGCCGAGTTACTGAGCCGCTTCCCAGACGCGGAGGGCCGCGTCCACCCCATCGCCGAGGCGGCCGATCCCCGGTTTGGGCCGGAGCGCGATCGGAAGGCCGAGGCCACCTGGCAGGAGCATTTCCGGATCAAGCCGCCCTACCTGCTGTCGCTGGGGCAATGGAAGGCCTACAAGAACCTGCCCTTACTCATCGAGGCCTTTGGCCTGGTGCTCCGGCAGCGGGTCCAGGCGCAGCTGGTGATCGCCGGGCATGACCCACGTCATCCGGAGGTAGCGGCCGCGGCGGCCACGCTGCCAGCGGGGTCGGTGGTGTTTCCGGGCCGTCTGCCGGACGACGCCATCGCGGACCTGTATCGCGGGGCCGCCGCTGTCGTCCTACCCTCGCGCGCGGAGGGTTTCGGCCTTCCGGTGATCGAAGCCATGGCCTGTGGCACGCGAGTCGTGTGCAGCGACCTGCCCGTGCTGCGAGAGGTGGCCGGTGACGTTCCGATCTACTGCGACCCGACCGACGCTGGCTCATTCGCCCAGGGCATGCTGACCGCGCTGACACCTCCTGCGGGCGACCGCCGGCCCGAGCTGGGTATCGCCCGTGCCGGCCTCTTCAGCTGGCAGAAAGCGGCGGCGGAGACGATCGCGGTCTACGAGCAGGCAGTGGCCCGCTAATTCGGATGGAGACACCCCCACCCTGACCCTCCCCCTGCGGGGGAGTGAGAAGAGCTCAACAGGGAGCGTGAGAATAGAGTCCTAGCGGAGAACCCGGGCGGCGACCATGGCGTGGGCCGCCAGTTCGACGGTCGAATCGAGCGGGGCCAGCGTCTCCCCCAGGGCCCGGGCCAGCAGCAGATCTGCCAGCTGCGGGTTCTTGGGCAACAGCGATCCGTGGAGGTAGGTGCCGAAGATATTGCCCGCTGCCACCCCCTCGGTACCGTCCTCACCGTTGTTCCCGGTCCCCCGGATCACCCGACCCAGCGGCTGCAAGCCGGGGCCCAGATAGGTCTTGCCGCTGTGGTTCTCGAACCCAACCAGCGTCGGTGGGGTGATCCCCAGCCGGCCGGCGTCGATCAGGACATTGCCGATGTTCCGCCGTGGGCCGGGCACCGTGTAGGTGTCCAGCAACCCCAGGCCGGGCAGCTTCTGTCCCTCCGCGGTCACGTAGTAGTTGCCCAGCAGCTGGTATCCGCCGCACACCGCCAGCACCACGGCCCCGCGAGCAACCGCGGCCCGGATGCCGTCCGCCTTGTTGGTGGTCAGGTCGGCAAAGACCAGCTGCTGGTCTCGGTCCTGGCCGCCGCCCCAGAACAGGAGGTCGAAGGCGTCGAGCTCGGGCGCCGAGCCCCGGCCGATGTCGGTCACATCGACCTCGATGCCGCGCCACTCGGCGCGCTTGCGCAAGGTCACGATGTTGCCGCGGTCGCCGTAGATATTCATCTCGTGGGCGTACAGGTGCGCGATGCGCAGGCGTCTCGGTAGCGGCATCTCCATATAGTACGGACACTCCATGTCCACCCCAATGGTGTGCCTGCCCACCTACAACGAGGCGGCGAACATCGCGCGGCTGATCGCCGCCGTTCGGCAGGCCCTGCCCCAGGCCAGCGTGCTGGTGATCGACGATGGCTCGCCCGACGGGACTGGAGACCTGGTCCGACAGGTTGCCACCACCGATTCCCGCGTCTTTCTGCTGAGGCGGCCCGGCAAGCTGGGGCTGGGGACGGCGTACGTGGCCGGCTTCGGATATGCCCTGGAGCATGGATTCGACCGCGCCCTCACCATGGACGCGGACTTCTCGCATCCGCCCGACCGGCTGCCGGCGCTGCTGGCCGCCGTCGACGGCGGCGCCGACCTGGCCATCGGATCGCGGTACGTGGCGGGTGGGGGGATCCAGGGCTGGCCGCTCCGGCGGGCCGTGCTCAGCTCGGTAGCGAACACCTTCGCTCGCACCGCGCTCCGGCTGCACACGCACGACTGCACGGGCGGCTTTCGCTGTTACGCGGAGGGGACCGTCAAGTTCCTGCTCGCCGAGCCGCTTCGATCGTCGGGCTACTCGGCGTTGATCGAACTCCTGACGCGCTGCGAACGGGCAGGACTGCGGGTGGTCGAGGTGCCGATCACCTTCACCGACCGGGTGGCCGGCGCGTCCAAGGTTTCCCGCGACGAGATCTGGCGAGCGTTGGTCACCGTGTCTCGGCTCGCCGCCCGGCGGGCTCCTTAGCCCAGTACGGCTGCAGCACCCCCTCCCTGGTCAACACCGACCGCAGCTCCAGCATGGCGGTGTAGGTGGGCAGCACAAAGAGCGTCTGATCCGGCGGGGTGAGGGCGGCTGCCTCGTGCAACGCCTCGGGCCAGCTGTCGATGACCTCCACCCGGTCGGCCGGCACCTCCGCATATTTGAGCCGCACGCGCAGGTCGGCCGCGCGGTCACCGGTCACCACGACGTGGTCGGCCGCATCCCGGAGCTGCTCGAAGTCCACGTCCCAGATCCAGGAGACATCCTGGCCATCGGCGATTCGATCGTTGAGGGCGAGCAAGAAGGTGTGCCCGTGGCCGAAGGCGATCGCCGTGCGCAGGACCTCATTGAAGCCGGTGGGATTCTTGGCTAGCAGCAGCACGGCCGGCCGGCCATCGATGACGACCCGCTCCATGCGGCCGAAGGCCGGCGTGAAATCCGTGAGGGCGGCCGCCGCCTTTGGCAGCGCAATCCCCACGGCCGTGGCGGCGGCCATCGCCAGCACCACGTTGTACGCGTTGTACAGTCCCGACAGCGGCACCTTCACCTCCACCGTAGCGCGGCCATCGGTGACCGTCAGGCGCATGGCATCGATGCCCTCGAACGCGACGCTGGTCGCCCGAACCGTGGGGCGCGGCCGGGCGAAGTCACCCCGCGGACAGCGGTAATGACCCACGTGACCGAAGTAGACGCCGGAGAACTCGAGCGCTGAGCCGCAGCGCGGACAGAAACGGGCGTCTGCGCCGTGGCGGAGCTCGGGCTGCAGCAGGGCGGGGTCGTCGATGCCCGCGTAGACCACCCGGGGCAGGTCTTCGCCGAGCGAGGCCACCATCGGGTCATCGGCATTGAGCACCGCGGTGACCCCCTCGGGCCCCTGGCCCAGCGCCCGACGGATGTGGCCGGCGGTCGTCTCCAGCTCGCCGTAGCGATCGAGCTGGTCGCGAAAGAGGTTGGTGACGACGATAGTCCCCGGCGCCGTGTCCGCCACCAGGAGCGGCAGGCTGGCCTCGTCGATCTCAAACAGGCCGACCGACGCCGGCACGCGCCCATTCCAGCGGGCTCGATCCACCACGGCGGCGGTCACCCCGAAGATGAGGTTGGCGCCCGCCTGGTTGGCGATCGCCGGGCGGCCCTCCACCTCCAGGATGCGACGCAGCAGGGCCGCCGTGGTCGTCTTGCCGTTGGTCCCGGTGACGACTATGGTCCCCTGCTCGAAGCCCACCGCCAGCTTGCGCAAAATGTGCGGGTCGATGAAGCGGGACACGTCGCCGGGCAGGGTGGTGCCCCCTCCCAGACGCAGGCCCCGGCTCACCCGCGCGGTGAGCTTGCCGGCCCACAGCGCCGCCGTGGCTCGCGGATCCAGGCGGCCGCTCTGGGCCATCAGCTCCAGCCGGGGACGGGGCGGCACACCCAGACCTGGGCCCCCATGGCGCGGACCTGGTCCGCGGCCGCCCGCGCTGCATTGACCGATCCAAACGCGGCGAAGAACGCCCCGCCGCTGCCCGTCATGGTGAGGCCGGGAATGACCGCGGAGACCGGCGTGATGGCGCGGTCGAGATCCGGATGCAGTGACCGTGTCGCCGGCTCCAGGTCGTTGCCGAAGCCGGCCGGCGCATCGAGCCGCCCGCCTCGCAAGGCGGCGACCAGGACCGGCGTCCGCTGGTGGCTGGGCACGCGACCGTCGACCGCCGCATAGACCGCCTGGGTGGAGACGGCCACCGGCGGCGCCACGACGAGGAAGGCCCAGCGGTGCGGCAGGGCCGGCACCGGCTCGATGGTCGAACCCAGGCCGGTGGCCAGGGCCGTTCCGCCGCGGAGCAGGAAAGGGACGTCCTGGCCGACCTGGGTGGCGATGTCGTGCAGTTCGTCGGCGGTCAGACTGAGGTCGTAGAGGCGGGTGGCCGCCCGCAGCACGGCCGCGGCGTCCGCGCTTCCACCCCCCATCCCGGCCGCCACCGGCACCCGCTTGTGCAACCGGATGCGCAGCGGCAAAGGCCGGCCCACCCGCTGTTCGAGCAGACGGACGGCCTTGAGCACCAGGTTCTCGCCGGCCATGGGCGGCCCCGTCGCTTCGAACGAGGCGCTGGCGGCGCGCTCGGCGATCAGCAGGTCGTGCAGGGAGACTGTCTGCAGCACGGAGGCGATCTCGTGGTAGCCATCGGGATGCCGGCTCAACACGTCGAGGGTCAGATTGAGCTTGGCGTAGGCCGGCAGAATGAGCGTGGTCACGAGGCTGCCTTTGAGTTTGGCAGACGCGATCGGCCGCGCCGGAATGCGGACCACAGGATGGGGAGCTCCTCGCTCCCCAGGAACGCTTGCACCGCGGCATAGGTCGCGGCGCTGGCCGCGATCGCCGCCAGGAGGGCGACCACGTGGCCGGCATCAAATCGCGGCGGCCCCGGGATGGCCAGCTGGCCGATGGCCCAGGCCACCACCGCCATCAGGCCCGCGCCCAGCAGGGCCCGCTGGGCGGTCGCCACGATCGCCTGGCCGTCCAGCCCCTTCAGCCGCCGCCGCAGCACCCATCCCAGCAGCACGGCGTTGAAACTGGCCGCGATGGAGGTACCCAGCGCCAGCCCGCCCTGCTGCAGCGGAGTGCGGACCAGGATGACGTTGACCGCCAGGTTGACCGCCACCACCACGGCCGCGATCCGCAGCGGCGACATCACGTCCTGCAGCGCGTAGAAGACCCGCACCAACAGGGCGGTGGCCGCCTGCCCGGTCAGGCCAAAGCTGAAGAAGAGCAACGCCAGGGCGGTCTGGTGCGACGACTCCTGGTCGAACGCACCGTGCTGGAAGAGGAGCGTCACGATCGGGAGGCTCAGGACCGCCAGCCCCACGGACGCCGGCACCAGGGCGAAGATGTTCAGCCGGAGGGCGAGCGAGGCGCGGCGGCGGATGCTCTCCAGCGCGCCGACGGCCGCATCCCGAGCCAGGAACGGAAAGAGCACGAAAGCCAGCGCCTGGGAGAAGGTGCCCAGGGGGACCTGGGCGACGGTGTCCGCGTAGCGCAGCGCGGCGACCCGACCGTGGGGCAGCTGCGTGCCCAGCACCGTGTCGACAAAGACGTTCACCTGCGCCGCCGCCAGCCCCAGGGCGATGGGGAACATCAGGCGGCCCACCTTGCGCACGCCCGGGTCGCGCCAGCCGAACGACAGCTGCGGCCGCCATCCCGTCTTCCAGAGGGACGGGAGTTGCACGCCCACATGCAAGATGGCGCCGGCCACCACCCCCCAGGCCAGGGCGGCCACCCCGAAGTGCGGGGCGAAGACGGCGGCCGCCACGATGATGGCGCCGTTGTAAAAGAGGGGCGCCAGCGCCTGGGCGAAGAAGCGCTGGTAGGCGGTCAGGATGCCGATGACCAGCCCGCCGGCCCCCAGGAAGATGGGCTGCAGCAGCAGGATGCGGGTGAGGGTGGTGATCTGGGCGTGGTCCTGGGCGCTGTAGCCGAAGGCGATCAGGGAGACGTAGGAGGGCGCCACCACAAAAAGGACCGTCGCGCCCACGGTGAGAATCAGGACCGCCGTCGTCAGGACCCGCCCGGCGATCTCGCGAGCCCGCTCGGCCTGACCGGTGGCCAGGTTCTCGGAGAGGACCGGGATGAAGGCCGAGCTGATGGCGCCCGCCAGCAGCAGGTTGAACAGCAGGTCGGGCACCCCGAAGGCTACCCGGTAGTCGTCCAGGACGTGGCTGGTGCCAAAGGTGTGGGCGATGACCACTTCGCGCACATAACCCATGACCCGACTCAGCCCGTAGGCGACCAGGATGAGCGTGGCGGCCGAGGCGATACGCCGCCGTTCGCTAGCAGCCAATCACCCGCCCCCCTTGCGGGGGAGGTTCGGGGTCGTAGTTTCCTCCGATTCTCCTCCCCCCTTGCGGGGGAGGGCAGGGAGGGGGGTCTCGTTGACCTCTCCCACCATCTCGAAGATTCTACTGAGGACGCCTCGGGATGTTGGCATGACCGTCTATAATCAGCCGTCGCATGGCCAACACCCGTTCGGCGAAGAAGCGCGTCCGCTCATCGCTGCGCAAGCGCACCCACAACCGCGCCATGCGGTCGTCGGTGAAAACCCTGGTGCAGCGGGGCCGGAAACTCACCGGCGAGCAGGCACTGCCCACCAACGACG
>DASQAY010000002.1:0-3129 GCA_035635515.1 Candidatus Eiseniibacteriota bacterium
GCGGCTGATACTCGACTGCATGCTGGGGGATCCCACGCTGTTCGCCCGCGAAGACGAGGTCGAGCGCGCCTGGCAATTGACCGATGAGATCGAGCGGGGCTGGGCGGCCGAGCCCCCGCCGGACTTCCCCAACTACGCCGCTGGCACCTGGGGGCCGGAGGCGGCCGACGCCCTGATGGAGCGGGACGGCCGCCGCTGGCGGCGGCCATGAGCGGCGATCACGGCGAGGTCCAGACCCAGCCGATGGTCGACATCCACGCCATCGAGGAGGAACTGGCCCAGGTTCGCTGGAAGCTGAGGTCCGAGGGCGAGATCGGCGAGGCGGAGATGCACGCCGCCGCCGAGGCGCGCGCCAGCGTTCTCAACCTGATCACGGTCGTGGAGTCAGAGTCGCGCTACCGCTCGATCGCGCGGGTGCTGGACGAGCTGGCCGTCCACCACCCATCCCGCACGCTGGTGTTGCTCGCCCAGGAAGAACGCGTGGCCATGAAGCTGGAGGCGGGCGTCGTCGCCGAAGCCCATCTGGACAGCGGACATCGGGTGGTTACCGAGCAGGTCTTGCTGCACGCCCACGGTGCGATCGCGGAGCACCTCGCCAGCCTGGTTCAACCGCTCCTGATTCCGGACCTGCCGGTCATGCTGTGGTGGCCCGGCCGTCCCGAGTTCGAAAGCCGGCTCTTCAACGAGCTCTCGGAACTCGGCGATCGGCTGGTGGTCGATACCGATGAGGGCTTCGCGGCCGCTGACCTGGCCCATCTGCTGCAGGTGGCTCGGCGTCGCCGTCAGGGCTGTGCGATTGGCGACTTCAACTGGGCGCGGCTGCTGCCCTGGCGGCAACTGGCCGCCCAGTTCTTCGACATGCCGGCCACCCTGGCGCGCCTCGCCGGCCTGCACGGGGTGACGGTGTGGTACGGGGCGGATGGCCCCAGCACCCAGGCGCTGCTCCTGGCCGGCTGGGTGGAGAGCCGGATGGCGTCGGTGGGGATTACCGTGGGCCGGGTGGTGCGGGCGGACCCGGCTCTCCCGCCGGGCGTCGGCCGGCTGATGCTCTACAGCGACGGCCCGGACGGGCGCTCCCGGTTTTCGATCACCAAGCTCCCCGGCGGCCGGCTGGCCACCGAGACCCGCGTCGGCGACGAGGACGTGGGCGGGCGCACGGTCCGGCTGGAGCAGCGCGGCGCGGCCGAGTTGCTGGCCATTGAGCTGACCCTGCCCGGGCACGACTGGGTGTACGAAGAAGCGCTGGCAGCCGCGGCCCGTGGCTGAGGCGCTGCAGCCGGTGATCGTGGTCCCCGGGCCCGAAGCCCTGGCCGAAACCGCCGCCCGCTGGATCGCCGACACCATCAACGCGTCGGTGGCGGCCCGCAGCCGATGCTTCCTGGCGCTGGCCGGCGGAGAGACGCCGCGTGTCTGCTACCGGGTCCTGGGCGGCCCGGGCTTTCGTAACGACGTGCCCTGGTCCGCGGTCGAGATCTTTTGGTCTGATGAGCGGCTGGTCCCGCTGGACGACCCGGCCAGTAACTACGCGATGGCCCGGGCTGCCCTGCTAGAGCACGTGCCGATTCCGGCCAGGCAGATTCATCCGGCTCCGGTCGATCAATCCGAGGGCGCTCTTGCCGCCGAGGCGTACGCCCGCGAACTGGCCGCGCTGCCGCGCGATGCCAGCGGCCGGCCCCGCTTCGACCTGATCCTGCTCGGGCTGGGCGAGGACGGCCATACCGCCTCCCTGTTCCCGGGCGATCCGGCGCTGCTCGAGGAGCGCGCCTGGGTGCGGGCGGTGCGGGCCAGCAAACCACCGCCGGATCGGCTGACGCTCACCCTGCCCGTGATCAACGCCAGCCGGGCGGTCCTCTTCCTGGTCCAGGGCGCCGCCAAACGGAGCGCGCTGCAGGCGGTTCGGCGTCGCGATCCCCGGGTTCCCGCCAGCCTCGTCCAGCCGATGGATGGGGAACTCCGCTTCATCGTCGACCGGGAAGCCCTGGTTGAAGATCCCGCAGCCGTCTAGCCGCTAGGGCGCCGGCACGGTCGCGTACACCTGCTGCTGGTAGGGGGGCATGAGGTCACCGCCGGCCACCCCGCCCGCCTGGAGGGTGGGGGACGTTGAAACGAAGAGCACATGCGCCAAGGTGCCCTGCCTGCTGGTCGTCATCGTGCCCCCAAAGTAATCGCCGATGAAGGTGGTCGACGCGCCCATCCCCCCGGGTACGGCCGGATTGATGTTCGGGTCCCATCCGTCCTGGGTCACGCGCCGGTTGGCCCCGAGCCGAAGCCCATTGGCACTGTAGAACTGGATGGTCACGTTGATGCAAGTGTCGAGCCTGCCGGCGTTGGCCCCGACGTCGGCTGGGCAGGCGAGCCGGCGATCGTAAAAGGCCACCGCCAGGATCCCGCTGGGGGCTGCCATGATCTTGGCCTGGGTGGTGTCGCCGGAAACGGCGTCGTCGATCTGGCCGAGGGTCTGCCAGGTGGCCCCCTCGTCCGCCGATTTGGCCAGCAGCTGGTTGCGGTTGGGTGTGCCGACGCCGAACCGTTCGTAGGCCATAAAGAGCCGGCCATTGACCGGGTCGGCGGTGATGGAATAGGGCGTGCCGTCCCGGTAGGTGTCGGGCAGCGACTGCCCGCTCTGGTTGGCAATAGTGCTTTCGATTAGCTGGCCGGGGGCGCTAAAGCTCTGGCCGTTATCGTGGGAGACGAGGACGCCGAAGGCGCTGGTGCCGTAGCTCTGTTTGGGGGGCAGGAGGTCGAAGCTGTAATAGACGCTGCCGGTCGGCCCGGTGAAGACGTAGGGATCGCCGGTGAAGTGGGGTGACACGGAGGTGACCACTGCCACCGGCAGCGTGAAGCTTGCCCCATAGTCGTTGGAGACCGCGAACACGTCCTCGGCGCTGAACGAAGCGCCATCCAGCCGGATCCAGGCGGCGTAGACAGCCCCCCTGTGGTGCCCGTAGAGGTCGGCGCCCACCCACTGCTTATCGGCGCTGACGCCCAGCCCGCCGCTCCGATAGGTGGCGAGCTGCACGGGCGCCTCCCAATCGATGCCGACGCGGTCCCTTCCCTTGAGCGAGCGGGAGAGAAAGACCGCGTCATTCAGGTGCAGCGGTTCCGTTTGACCGACGCTCCAGTTGTGCG
>DASQAY010000003.1:0-3286 GCA_035635515.1 Candidatus Eiseniibacteriota bacterium
CGCGATCAGGACGGCGCGGACGCCCGGGCTCTCCAGCGCCGCCCGGATGTCGATGGCCCTGATCCGAGCGTAGGGGTGTGGGCTGCGCAGGGTCTCGCCCCAGAGCATCCCGTCGCGGCGCAGGTCGCTGGCGTACTCGAACTCGCCCTTGACCTTGGGCACGCCGTCGACCCGTCGCACCGACTGGCCGATCCCGCCTCGAACCCCAACCCGCGCCTTCACGCCGACACCTTCGCCGGTACGATATCCCTCCCCCCTTGCGGGGGAGGAGCATTATTTCTCCCTCCCCCCTGTGGGGAGGGTAGGGTGGGGGTGCTCCCGTCGGCCAGCCGTCCCTCCCTGACCACGAACTTTCCGTCTACCAGCAAATGCCGCACCGGCCCGGGAGCGCAGAACACCAGTGAGGCGACCGGGTCCGCCTCCGCGCCGGCAAAGGCCGGTCCCTCGACGCTGAACAACGCGATGTCCGCCCGCTTGCCGGCCTCGAGGGAGCCGATGTCGTCCCGCCCCAGGCAGGCGGCGCCGCCGCGGGTGGCCAGCCGCAATGCCTCCCGGGCGGTCATGGCCGCCGGTCCCAGCCTGGCGCGAGTCATCAGCAGCGCCTGCCGCACCTCGGCCAGCATGTTGCCGCTGTCGTTGGAGGCGGAGCCATCGACGGCCAGGCCGACCCGGACGCCGCCGTCGAGCAGCTCCCGTGCCGGTGCAATCCCGGAGCCGAGCCGCGCATTGGACGTCGGGCACCAGGCGACGGCCGTGCTGGTCGAGGCCAGCCGGGCGATGTCGCCGGCATCGACGTGGACGCAATGCGCCAGCCAGACGTCCGGGCCGAGGAAGTCAAGGTCGGCCAGCAGTTCGACCGGCCGGCGATCGAACTTCTGCCGGCAGTAGGCCTCCTCATCGCGCGTCTCGGCGATGTGAGTGTGGAGGCGCACGCCATGCTCGCGCGCCAGCGCCGCCGACTCGCGCATCAGCCGGCCACTGACCGAAAAGGGCGAGCAGGGCCCCACCGCGATCCGCAGCATCGCCCCCGGCTGCGGGTCGTGATAGCGACGGATCTGGCGCTCGGTCTCGGCCAGGACCTCGTCGAGGTCCTCCACAATCGTGTCCGGCGGGAGCCCACCGTGGGATGCGCCCAGGTCCATGGAGCCGCGGCAGGGATGGAAGCGCAGCCCGATCTGGCGCGCCACCTCCATCTCGGCCTCCAGCAGGCCGGTCACGCCCCTGGGAAAGACGTAGTGATGATCCGTGGTGGTGGAACACCCCGAGAGGGCCAGCTCGGCCAGACCGAGCGCCGCGGCCCGCCGCTCCCAGTCGGCGTCCAGCCCGGCCCAGACCGGGTAGAGTTCGCGCAGCCAGCCGAACAGCCCGTGCTCCTGGGCCCGCACCCGGGTGAGCACCTGGTACAGGTGGTGATGGGCGTTGACCAGTCCCGGGATGGCCACCAGGCCGTTCCCCTCCAGCCGCTCGATGGCCTCCGTGGTCGGCGGCTGGCCGCGACCCACCCAGCGGATGACGCCCCCGTCGATCAGGATGGAGCCGCCCTCGATCTCGGTCTGGGCATCGTCCATCGTGGCCACCCCGGTGCAGCCTTCGATCAGGATCATCGGTCCTCCCGCAGCCGGGAGGCCGCCAGGGTGACGGCATCCAGGATCTTGGCGTAGCCCGTGCACCGGCAGATGTTGCCCGACAGCGCCTCGCGCACCTGCACCTCGTTGGGGTTCGGGTCATGGGTCAGCAGATCGGTGATCGCCACCACAAAGCCCGGGGTGCAGAACCCGCACTGCACGGCGCCCGCTTCCACGAACGCATCCTGGACGGCGCTCAGGCGCTGCCCATCGCCAACGCTTTCGACCGTTCGGACATGGCGATCGTGCGCCTGAGCCGCCAGCACCAGGCAGGCGCACACCAGCTGGTCGTCCAGCCAGACCGAGCAGGAGCCGCATTCGCCCTGCTCGCAGGCGTTCTTGGACCCGGTCAACTCAAAGACGTCGCGCAACAGCGTGAGCAGACTCGCGCCTGGCCAGATGTCGGCCTCGCGCCACTCGCCGTTAACGTTAGTTCTCACAACCACTTGAAGGCCTTCCGTTCGTCCAGCGCCCAGCGGAGGGCGCGGCCCGCCAGCACGGTGCAGCCGTGCACCCGGTAGGCGGCCGTCCCGCGCACATCATCGATCGGTTTCGCTGCCCGGCCAACGAGTTCGGCGAACTCCCCAACGACCTCGTCGGTGAGCGGCTGGCTCGGGTCGTCCCACGTCAGCCGCTCCGCGATAAATCGCTCCGCTTCGGTCGCCCGCAAAATCGTCGGGCCAACCGAGCCCAGCGCCACCCGCACCTGTCGGGCATCCTGATCGACCTGGAGGCACAGCCCAGCCACCGCGATCACCATGGCATTGCGGGTCCCGATCTTGGAGAACGAGCCGGGACCGTTGACCACCTTCCAGCGGGTACCCACGATCAGTTCGTCGGGCGCCAGGGCGGTCTTCTTGGGTCCCTGCAGGAACGTGTTCCAGGGCAGGCTGCGCGTGCCGCGCCGGCTCCGCAGCACCACGTCCGCATCGTAGGCGGCCAGCACAGGGAGCGCATCGCCGGCGGGTGAGGCGGTGCCCAGGTTGCCGCCCACGGTACCGCGATTGCGGATCTGCGGCGAGCCCACCGACCTGGACGCCTGCACCAGCGGCACGAAGTCGGTCAGCTCGCGAACGATGCGGGTGTAGGTGACGCCCGCGCCCAGAAACACGTGCCCATCCTCGTGGTGCCACGCTTGCAGCTCGGGGATCCGGGCCAGGTCGATGATCCCGGCCGGACGCAACCGGCCGAAGTTGATCTCGACCATGACGTCCGTTCCGCCGGCCAGGCTGATGGCGTCCGGGTGCGCCGCCTTCTGCTCCAGGGCTTCGGCCAGCGTGTGCGGCAAATAGACGTCCATCTCGCTCCCGCATTACATTACGGTGCGAGCGTGCGAAAGACCATTGCCGACCTCCAGGCCAGCGAGCGGCGACTGCGGGAGGTGCTGCTGTCGGTCGCCGATCGGCAGGATTGGCGGCCGGCGCCCGACGAATGGTCGTTTCGTGAGATCGCGGCCCACCTGGAAGCCACCCAGCGCGAATGCGTGCTGGTGCGCATCCAGCAAATTGCCTCGGGCGGCCACCCGCGATTCGAGTTCTACGGGAACACTGGTCGCGACTTCGGGTCGGTCGACCTGAAAGACTCGCTGCGCGGCCTCGCCGACGCCCGCCAGGCGGTGCGCGATCTCGCGCTCGGGCTCTCGCGGAAGCAGCAGCACTTCA
>DASQAY010000004.1:0-8594 GCA_035635515.1 Candidatus Eiseniibacteriota bacterium
GGCGCCCATGATGGAGGTCTGGCAGCGGCGCGCCTTCTGCCCGCTGGGGGAGGGAGACCTGGCCCTCGACGCCGTCCTCGAGGCCCTCAAGACTCGCCACTACCAGGGCTGGCTGGTCGTGGAACAGGACATCATCCCGGCACCTGGTGATCCCGCAGACCGGGCGGCGCGCGATCAAGTCCGCAACCGGGCATTCCTGCGCGCCCGCGGGGTCTGAGCCGTGCCAGCGGGTGCATTCGACCCGGTGCGAAACGCCGCCGAGGGCGTCACTCCACATGGCGCGGGCTGGCAGTACCTCTCCTTCAAGACCGTCCATCTGGATACGGGGGCCAGGCTGGCCGCCCATACCGGGGCCGAAGAGACCGCGCTCATCTGGCTGGGAGGGCGGGCGAGCGTCGACGGATTTGGAACGGTCGGCGGACGCGTGGATGTCTGGGATGGCAAGCCCTTTGCCCTGCTGCTGCCTCCGGGGGTGCCCTACGACCTGAGGGCGCAAACCGGTTGCGATCTGGCCATCGTCTCCGCGCCGGCACACTCCGAGCTGCCGCCCCGCCTGATCCGCCCCGACGACGTGCGGGTTGAGACCCGGGGATCAGGCGTCACCGAACGGCGCATCCACTGGATCGTGGCCGAGCGGGACCCGGCGGCCCGGCTGATCCTGGTGGAGGTCTTCACCCCGGCCGGCCACTGGTCGACCTTCCCTCCGCACAAGCACGACACCGACGATCCGCCGCGCGAACGCGCCCTGGAGGAGCTCTACTACTACCGAATCCGGCCGGAGCAAGGCTTCGCCTTCCAGGGGATCTACACGGCCGACCGGAGCCTTGACGTGGCCCTGCGACCCCGTCACGACCAGCTCGTCCTCGTGCCACGCGGATACCACGTGGTCTCCGCCGCACCAGGCTACGACTGCTACTACCTGAACGCCATGGCCGGCGCGGTCCGGGAGTGGCTCTTTACCATGGACCCGGACCACGCCTGGCTGATGGACTGGAAGAAGGTCTGACTAGTTAGCCCAAGGGGCGCTCTCGCTGCCTCGCCTGTTCGTAGGCGCGCCGAGCCTGCTGAACGCTGCCAAGGGTCGATACCTCCGCGACGGGGACATCCCACCAGCTCTCATAGTTCGGTACGGCAGCATAGCGATCGACCTCGATCACGATGACCACCGTCCGGTCTACCTTCTTGGTGTCGCGCAGGGCGCGGGTCAGGTCGTCGACGGAGCGCACCCGGAGGGCATGAGCCCCCAGGCTCTGGGCGTTGGCGGCCAGGTCGATCGGCAGGGCCGGCGCGGGGGACGGCTCGCCGTCCAGCCCGATGGAACCGTCCTTGCGAAATCGATACTGGGTTCCGAAGCCGTCCGTGCCCAACGACCGGGACAACCCGCCGATCGAGTTGAACCCGTGGTTGTCGACCGCCACGACGGTGAGCTTGATCCCCTCCTGGATGGACGTCACGATTTCGGAGTTGAGCATCAGGTACGAGCCGTCGCCCACCAGCACGTAGACCTCCCGGTCGGGCGCCGCCATCTTCACTCCCAGCCCGCCGGCGATCTCGTAGCCCATGCAGGAGTAGCCGTACTCCACGTGGTAGCCCTTGGGGTCGAGGGTGCGCCAGAGCTTATGCAGCTCGCCGGGCATGGAGCCGGCCGCGCAGACGACCACGTCCTTCGGGCCCGCCACCGCATTCACCGCCCCGATCACCTCGCTCTGGGCCGGTAGGGGTCGGTGTCCGAGCGTATAGAGGCGCTCCACCTCGGTGTCCCATTCCTGGTGCAGGCGCGCCACCCGCTCGCGGTACGCCGGCTCCACCGTGTAACCGGCCAGCCGCTGGTGAAGGGCGGCCAGCGCCGCCCGGGCGTCGCCGGTCAGCGCCAGCCCGCCGAGTTTGGCGGCGTCGAAGTCGGCGATGTTGACGTTGATGAAGCGAACCTCGGGGTGCTGGAAGGCGGTCTTGGAGGCGGTGGTGAAATCCGTCCAGCGCGTCCCCACGCCGATCACCACGTCGGCCGCCGCCGCCACCTGGTTGGCCGCCGACGTGCCGGTGACCCCGACGGCGCCCAGGTGGGCGGGGTGGTCGTAGGCCATCGAGCCTTTCCCGGCCTGGGTCTCCGCCACCGGAATACCCGTCGCGGCCACCAGCTGGCGCAGCACCTCGGTGGCGTCGGCGTAGATGGTCCCGCCACCGGCCACGATCAGCGGCCGTTTGGCGGCCCGAATCAACCGGGCCGCGCGATCCAGCGCCGTCGGGTCGGGCAGCGGACGGGCGATGGCCCACACGCGCCGCTCCAAAAATCCCTCCGGATAGTCGTAGGCCTCGGTCTGCACATCCTGCGGCAGGGCGAGCGTGACGGCTCCGGTCTCGGCCGGGCTCGCCAGGACGCGCATGGCCTGCAGTGCCGCTGGGATCAACTGCTCCGGGCGGGTGATCCGATCCCAATAGCGCGACACCGGCTGGAAGCAATCGTTGACGGAGACATCGCCCCGGCCCGGCACCTCGAGCTGCTGCAGGGCGGGATCCGGCCTGTGCGACGCGAACACGTCGCCCGGGAGCAGCAGGACGGGCAGCCGGTTGATGGTGGCCAGCGCCGCGCCGGTCACCATGTTGGTCGCCCCCGGCCCGATCGACGTGTTGCACGCCAGGGTCCCCAGCCGGTTGCGCATCCGGGCAAAGCCGGCCGCCGCGTGCACCATCCCCTGCTCGTTGCGAGCCTGGTAGTAGGTCAGCAGGTCCCGGTTCTCGTAGAGCGCTTCGCCGACGCCGGCCACATTGCCATGGCCAAAGATGCCAAAGCACCCGTGGAAGAATCGGTGCTCGACCCCATCCCGCTCGACGTATTGCGCGGCGAGGAACCGGATCAGGGCTTGCGCCATGGTGAGCCGCACGTCGTCCCTCCCGTTGCGTGAACCCAGTCGCTTGAGGTGGGGTAATCTTAACTTTCAGGCAGAGGTCGGATGGCCGCACCCCACACGCGCGTCACGTCCCAGAGCCCGCTCCAGCAGATGACGCGGACCACCCCCACCCGTCTGTGGAACGACTCAGCATCCATCGAAGAGCTCACCTATTCCATGGAGCACGGCGCCGTGGGCGCCACCTGCAACCCGGTGATCGCGGTCACGGTCCTCAAGAAAGAGATGGCCACCTGGCGGCCGCGCATCGAAAGCCTCCTGCGTGAGCGGCCCACCGCCACCGAGGACGAGATCGGGTGGCGCCTGGTCGAGGAACTGTCGGTGCGGGCGGCGGAGCTGCTGGAGCCGGTTTTCGCGGCCGAGGGCGGGCGCAACGGCCGCCTGTCCATCCAGACCGACCCCAGGTATTTCCGAAACACCGACGCCATCGTGAAGCAGGCCGGCGAGTTCAGCCAGCTCGCGCCCAACATGATCGTGAAGATCCCGGTGACGAAGGCCGGCATCCCGGCGATCGAGGAAGCGACCTACCGCGGGATCAGCATCAATGCCACGGTGTGCTTCACGCTTCCCCAGTGCATCGCCGTCGCCGAGGCGCTGGAGCGAGGCTTGCGGCGGCGCGAGGCGGAAGGCAAGGACATCGCGTCCATGGGGCCGGTTTGCACGATCATGGTGGGCCGGCTGGATGACTGGCTGAAGGTGTTGCTGGAACGCGACGGCCTCTCGGTCGACCCCGGCTATCTCGAGTGGGCCGGGGTGGCCGTGTTCAAGAAGACGTACGGCATCTTCCGCCAGCGCGGCTATCGGGTGCGCCTGCTCTCGGCGGCGTTCCGCAACCACATGCACTGGAGCGAGCTGGTGGGCGCGGACGCGGTCATCTCCCCGCCGTATGCCTGGCAGAAGCGGTTCAACGCCAGCGACATCGAGGTGAAATCGCGCATCGACGACCCGGTCGACCCCAAGGTGGTCTCGCAGCTCCTGACGCACTTCCCCGATTTCCGCCGCGCCTACTCGGAGGACGGCCTCACCATCGAGGAGTTCGATCACTTCGGGCCGACGCTACGCACGCTTCGCCAGTTCATCGCGGCATGCGGGGACCTGGCGGCGCTGGTGCGTGACGTCATGGTCCCCAACCCAGACCAGGTTTAGCCCAGTTCGTTCTTTCAAACAACTGGCCTCAAGCGGCATAATGGTGCACGGCGCCCATCGAACACTGGGCGCCCTTTTCGTTCGCTGAGGAGGTACGCCTATGAAGAAACGGCTCACCCGGCGCGACTTCGTCATCCAGGCAGCCATCACGGGGGCCAGCTTCTCGTCCCTGCCCGCCATTCTGGCCGCCTGCGGTACGGGCAATGCGACACCGTCGTCCTCGAAGCCCTCCAAGCTGACCATCGCGGCCGTCCAGGGCAACGAGGACGGGCCACTGAAGAAAGTGGTCGGGAATTACAAGAGCCTGACCGGCATCGAGGTGCAGGTCGTCGAATTCCCGTACGCTGACCTCTTCACGAAACTGGTCACCACCTTCCAGGCGAACGACTCGTCGTATGACCTGTGCATGATGGACGACCCCTGGATGCCGAAGTTCGGCACCATGGGCGCGCTGCAGCCGCTCGACTCGAACTTTGGCTTCACGCGCGACTCGGACATTCCGACCGTGGTCTACGACGTGGGCACCTGGCCGCCGCCGCACGGCCCGGTCCCGCCCAGTGAGCAGGGAAAGACGCAGCACCTGTACGGCATCACCATCGTCGGTAACGTCGAGATGTTCATGTACCGTAGTGACAAGTCCGCGGCCCCGGCCAGCTGGGATGAAGTCCTCAGCAACGCGGCGAAATACAACGCGGCAAGTTTCTACGGCTACGTCATCCGCGGCAAGGCGACCAACCCCGTCAGCAGCGATTCGCTGCCCATCCTCTGGTCATTCGGCGGCAACATCTTCGACGACAACTGGAAGGTCAAGCTCGACTCCAGCGATTCGATCACCGCGGTGGACTTCCTCACCCGGAAACTCAAGAAGTACGCCGAGCCGGGGCCGGAGAACACCGATGCCGCAGACCGGTCTCGGTTGATGGCTATCGGACAGGCGTACCAGTCGACCGTCTGGCCGGGCGAGATCACGGGCATCGTCGAGGACCCGAGCGTCAGCCAGGTCAAGGGCAAGGTCGCGTACATCCCGATTCCGCAGGGGCCCAGCGGCAAGGGTTTGGGGATGATGGGCAACTGGCTGCTCGGGATTCCCAAGGGCTCGAAGAATGGGCAGGCCGCGGCGGACTTCATCAAGTGGATGCTCAAGACCGACAACATGCGCAACTACGTCGCGCAGGGCGGCATCCCGATCCGCAACAGCATCCTCAACGATGCATCGCTGGCGTCAGCGAACCCATACTTCAAGGCGCTCGCAGCCTCCTTCGCCGCCGTGCCGAACTGGCGGCCACGCACCGACCAGTGGGGTGCCGTCGAGACCTCGTATGGGACGGCCATGAACGCGGCGGTGGCCGGACAGCTGACCCCGCAGGCCGCCATGCAGAAAGCGGCTAGCGAAATCCGCACGGTGATGAAGAACGCGGGCTACCCCTCCTGATCGACCCGTCCTACATTTGACGATGTGAGCCACCTGGTCGCCGAACTCCTGGTCCCGACCGGCCCCCAGCCGGGAAGGACCGGGCGGGGCGGGCGGAGCCGCCAGGAGCGGCTCGCCTATACGATCCTCCTGCCCGCGGTCGGCACCGTGTTCCTCATTGTCACAATCCCGTTCGTGATTGCCATCTGGCAGTCGATCACGTCCGACGACGGCACCCTGATCGGCTTGCGTAACTACACGCGGGCCCTGGGCAATCCGCTCTTTTTCGACGCGCTGCGCGCCACCGGCCTTTACGCATTGATCGTCCTTCCCACCGAGATCCTCCTTGGCCTCGCCTTTGCCCTGTTTGTCCATCGCACCATCAAGCAAGCCGGGCTGCGGGCGACCCTGTACGTCCTAGCCGTGCTGCCGCTGGTCGTGCCGCCGGTGGCGGTCGGCGTGGTGGCACGCCTGATCTACGCGCCAGGCTATGGCGTGCTCAATTACGTCTTGCAGTCGGTCGGCATCACACACTCCGAGATCCAGTGGCTCGGGGTCCCGGCCCTCGCCATGGGCTCGGTGGCCAGCGTCGACATCTGGCAATGGACCCCGTTTGTTTATCTCGTGCTGTTTGCCGGGCTGCAGACCGTGCCCAAGGAATCGATCGAGGCCGCCCAGGTCGACGGGGCGACCTGGTGGACGCAGTTCCGCTATATCGAGCTGCACTATCTGCGGCCGCTCTTTCTCCTGATCCTGTTCTTTCGGGTGGCCGACGTGCTTCGCGTGTTCGACCACGTCTACATCCTCACGGGCGGCGGCCCGGGAACGGCGACCCAGCTGCTGAGCCTCTACATCTACCGAATCGAGTTCAGATTTTTCGACGGCGGGCAGGCAGCGGCGCTCGCGGTGATGGTCCTGGTCTCGATCAGCATCCTCTACTCCCTCGTGACCCGAGCCCTCCCTCTGGAGCGCGCCTGATGCGCAGCCGGCAGGCCGCCATCGCCATTCGCCTCATCTTGATCGTTGCCGGTCTCGGCGTGGCCGCTTTTCTCTATGCATTCCCGCTCTACTGGCTGATTGCGACCTCGCTCAAGAGCAAAGCCGAGCTGTACCAGTCGATCACGCTCTTCCCGCGACACCCAACCCTGCAGCCTTACTACAGCGTCCTCTTCGAGCGCGGCTTCTGGGTGTTGCTCAAGAACAGCGTCCTCGTTTGCGCCGCGACCGTCCTGGTTACGCTCGCGGTCGGCCTGGTGATCACCTACCCCATTACCCGCCTGACGGTGCCGCCGCGCCTGCGTGTTGGGGTTCTCAATTGGGCGCTCTCCCTGCGCTTCCTGCCGCCGGTCGCCGTGGTCGTCCCGTATTTCGCCATCGTCCGCACGCTGCAAATCTACAACCAACCGATCGCACTGATCGGCATCTACTCCCTGTTCAATTTGCCGTTTGCCATCTGGATGCTCAAAGGCTTTCTTGCCGAGATCCCGCTCGAACTCGAAGAGGCGGCCCTGGTCGACGGAGCCAACCGATGGACCTCGTTCCGTCGAGTGCTGCTGCCGCTCGCCGCTCCGGGACTGATGGCCGCGGCGACCATCGTCTTTACGTTTGCGTGGAGCGAGTTTCTCTTCGCTCTAATCCTGACGGCGACCCCGAACTCGCAGACCTTCCCGGTGGGCGTCCAGGGGTTGGTCACCCAGTTCGAGATCATCTGGAACGACATGGCCGCGGCCGGCGTCATCGCCATGAGCGTGCCTCTGCTGCTGATGGTGATCGGACGCCGGTACATGGTGGCCGGCTTGACGTTTGGCGTGATCCGCGAGAAGTGAGTCAACCCGTCTTCCTCAACGGCGCCACGATCATGACCACCTCGACCGACCGGTCGCTGGTGGTGGCGCGACAGGCGGGCTTCGCCGGCATTGAAGCCCGGGCCGAGCGGCTGCTGGTCAGTCGGGATGAAGTCCGCACGGCGGCGAAGGCTGTCCACGAGGGCGAAGTCTGGAGCCTCAACGGCGTCCGGCTGTCGCTCCATCCGGACGGGGCGATCGATGCCCCCACCTTGAGGGCAGACCTGGGCCCACGCCTGCGCATCGCCCGCGAGTTGCAGGCACCCTACTTGCTGGCGGTCCCACCCCGGATCGCCGGACTCTCGCCGGAGCAAGCGCTGGCCGGGATCCGCGCCGGGCTGGTGCTGGCTCGAGACCTGGCCGCGGAGCAACGCGTCAAGGTCGGCTTTGAGTTCCTCGGCTTTGCCGACTGTCCGATCAATTCGCCAGCCCTGGCGACCGAGGCCGTCGCCGGCATCGAGGGGGTGGACCTGGTACTCGACTCCTGCCACTGGCATGCCAGCGGCAGCCGGCCGCTGGAGGAGCTGCCGGTCCAGCGGCTTCGGATGGTCCACCTCAACGACGCCCCGGCCAAGCCACTGCGGGAAATCGAGGACGCGGATCGCATCCTCCCGCTCGAGGGCGTGATCCGGCTACCAGAACTGGTCCAGGATCTCACCCGGCATGGCTACGCAGGCCCCTGGAGCCTGGAAACGTTCAATCCCGATTACTGGGAGCGCGATCCGATGGAGGTGGCCAGGCAGGGCCGGGCCGCCATCGATCGGCTCTTCGCCCGAGCCAAGATGCCGTCCGCCTAGCCACAATAGGCCTAACGGTCTCCAACAAGCCGAAGGAGGCGCACATGGCAGACAGCGTTTATCGCGTCACGGACATCATCGGGGTCAGCGCGGAGTCGTGGGAGGATGCCGCCCGCAACGCCGTGAAAACGGCGGCCGGGAGCCTGCGGGATCTCCGGGTGGCCGAGGTGGTCAAGCTGGACCTCACCATCGAAGATGGCAAGGTCGCCCGCTTCCGGACGCGCCTCAATGTTTCCTTCAAGTACGAGAAGTAGGACTCACTCGTCCCCAAGGGGATAGGGCGGGAACCTCCTGGCCCTCGCGGCTGTAGAGGAAGTAGCAAGATCGCTCCGTGGAGGGCCGGCCACTGGAGGACTCCGAACTCGTCGAACGGGCGAAACAGGGCGATGTCAACGCCTACGCCGAACTTGTCGCGCGCTATCAGGAGGTGGCCTTTCGGGTGGCCTATCACATCGCGGGCGTGGAGGCGGACGCCGAAGAGGCCGCCCAG
>DASQAY010000005.1:0-2483 GCA_035635515.1 Candidatus Eiseniibacteriota bacterium
TAGTCGGCAACGGTTTTCGAGGACGTGAGCAAGGTGGCATCGTAGGCGGAAAGTCCGTACTGGTCAACGAACCTGGCCCGGCGGGCGGCGGGTAGCTCGGGAAGAGTCCGGCGGATCTCCTCGACCCATTCCCGAGTCACGACCAGCGGCGGCAGATCGGGCTCGGGGAAATAGCGGTAGTCGTGCGCGTACTCCTTACTGCGCTGCGACACGGTGATGCCCTTCGGATCGTTCCAGCCGCGCGTCTCCTGGGCGAGCGTGCCACCACCCTCGAGGACCTGGACCTGGCGCTCGATCTCATACTCGATCGCGCGGTGGACCGAGCGGAACGAGTTCATGTTCTTGACCTCCACTTTGGTGCCATAGGTGGTCGAGCCTTCGGGCCGGATGGACACGTTGGCGTCGCAGCGCAGCTGGCCCGACTCCATGTCGCCGTTGTTGATGCCGGCGTACTGCAGGATCGCTCGCAAGCGGGTGAAGTACTCGCGCGCCTCATCCGCGCTGCGCAGGTCTGGCTCGCCGACGATCTCCATCAGCGGCACCCCGGCGCGGTTCAGATTGACCAGCGACGACTGCGCCAGGTGGATCTCGCCCGCGTGCAGCAGCTTGCCGGTGTCCTCTTCCAGGTGGACCCGGGTGATGCCACACCGGCGGGGCTCACCGTTGACCTCAAACTCCAGCCGGCCGTTGCGGCTGAGCGGGAGATCGTACTGCGAGATCTGGTAGCCCTTGGGGAGATCCGGGTAGAAGTAGTTCTTGCGGTCGAACTTGGTGAATTCCGGAATTTCGCAGTTGAGCGCCAGCGCCGTGCGAATGGTGGCTTCGACGGCCTTGCGGTTGATGACCGGAAGGGACCCCGGGAGGGCGAGACAGACCGGGCAGGTGTTGGCGTTGGGTGGGGCCGTGAGGTAGTCCGTCGAGCAGCCGCAGAACATCTTGCTGCGGGTCAGGATCTGGGCATGCACCTCGAGCCCGATTACGGCCTGGTATCGCGTGGCGATGGCCATCAGGCCCCCACACCGGCCAGGGGGGCGCGCTGGCGATGGAAGTCGGTGGCCGCCTCGAAGGCGTAGGCGACCCGCAGCATCAGGTCCTCGCGAAACCCGGGGGCGATCACCTGCAACCCGATCGGCAGCCCGTTGGCCAGGCCGCAGGGGATCGAGATGCCGCACACGTTGCCCAGGTTGCCGGGCAGGGTCAGGACGTCGTTCAGGTACATGGCGAGGGGGTCCTGAGTCTTGGCCCCTAGCGGGAAGGCAACCGTGGGCGAGGTCGCGCTGATCAGCGCGTCCACTTTCTTGAAAGCCCTGGCAAAGTCTTCCACCACCAGGGTCCGCACCTTCTGCGCCTTCAGGTAGTAGGCGTCGTAGTAGCCCGAGCTGAGGGCGTAGGTGCCCAGCATGATCCGGCGTTTGACCTCATTGCCGAAGCCCTCCTGGCGGGTGGCCTGGTACTCCTCGATCAGGTTTCGCCCACGCCCGGACTGGTGGCCGTAGCGGATCCCGTCGTAGCGGGCCAGGTTGGAGCTGGCCTCGGCCGGGGCGATGATGTAGTAGGCGGGCAGCGCGTAGCGCGTGTTGGGCAGGCTCACCGCTTCGATGTGGGCGCCCTGCTGCTCGTAGAGGCGAATGGCCGCCCGGATGGCCGCGTCGACCTCCGGTTCCATCCCGTCGACGAAATACTCGGTGGGCACGCCCAGCCGAAGGCCCTTCACCCCGTCGGCCAGGTGCTCGAAATAATCCGGGACCGGGCGCGCCGAGGAGGTCGAGTCCCGGGGATCGTGGCCGGCGATCGCCTGCAAGACGGTGGCCGCGTCGCGCACATCGAGGGTCATGGGCCCCACCTGGTCGAGCGACGAGGCGAAGGCGATCAGCCCATAGCGACTGACCCGGCCGTAGGTGGGTTTCACCCCGACGATCCCGGTCAAGGCGGCAGGCTGCCGGATGGACCCGCCGGTATCGCTGCCCAACGCGGCAACCGCCTCGCCGGCGGCGACCGCGGCCGCCGAGCCCCCACTCGATCCGCCGGGGACCCGGTCCAGCTGCCAGGGGTTGTGGACCGGCCAGTATCCCGAGTTCTCGTTCGAGGAGCCCATGGCGAACTCGTCGCAGTTGGTCTTTCCCAGGAAGACGGCGCCGGCGGCGGCCAGGCGCTCGACCACGGTGGCGCTGTAGGGGGGCACGAAGCCTTCCAGGATGCGCGAGCCGGCCGTGGCGGCCACGCCATCAATGCACAGCACGTCTTTGATGGCCATCGGGATGCCCGTCAACGGCCGCAGGTCCCGTTTGGCGCGCAGGCGCTCGTCGGCCGCCAGCGCTTGCTGGCGGGCCAGGTCGCGAGTGACCAGCAGGTAGGCCCTGGTCTTCCCGTCCACGGCGTCGACCTGCGCCAGGATCGCGTCGGTCAGCTCGACCGCCGAGATCTCCCGGTCCACAAGCATCTGATGGAGCTCATGGATCGGGCGCCACAGCAACGTCATTCCT
>DASQAY010000006.1:0-5023 GCA_035635515.1 Candidatus Eiseniibacteriota bacterium
CGTTGGCTTTGATGGCGTCGCGGAACTGCGCGTGGCTCATCACCAGTGCCGCGGCCGGCTGCGTGGTCTTCACAGTCGCGGTGGCTGACCCGCGATCGAGCATCCCGATCTCTCCAAAGAAGTCCCCAGCCGCCATCCGCCGAACCGGCCGGCCTTTGCGCGTGACCTCCACCTCGCCCGCCAGCAGCACGAAGAACGACTCGGTCGACTGACCTTCCTCGATCAGGACCCGCCCTGGATTCAGGCTCACCTCGTCCATCTGCGTCGACAGGAACTCGAGCTCCCGCGGCGAGCAATGCGAGAACAGCGGGACCTTACGTAAGGTGTCGACCTTGTTTGGGGCCACCTAGGTCGGGCGCTCCATGACGGAATCATAGGGCGGGCCGAAGCGGAAGGGATAGAGACCCCTCCCAGACCCTCCCCCTCAGAGGGAGGGAAGTGCAGAGGCCGAGGAATGCCGAACGCTATAGTGACGGCAGCCATGGCCAAGACCGACGCCCGCGAACAACTACGGAGGGTCCCGCTGTTCAAGGGCCTGTCCAATGACGAGTTGCAGCAACTGTCGCAGCTGGTGAAGGAGCAGAGCTATAAGGCCGGTGCCTCGATCGTCGAGGAGGGTCAGACCGGCCTGGGGCTATACGTGATCCGGTCCGGCCGAGCGTCGGTCACGAAGCAAGGACGGATCATTAACCACATCGGCCCGAACGACTTCTTCGGCGAGATCGCCGTCCTGGGCGGCGGGCCTCGGACCGCCAGCGTGATCGCCGATGAGGACACGGTCTGCTACACCCTGGCATCCTGGGAAATCAAGCCCCTTCTGAACCGGAACGCCGGACTCACCTACAAGATGCTGGTCGAGGTCGTGAACCGGCTCCGGGACGATAGCGGGCCCGCCGACTAGCTAAGAGCTCGAGACTCCCTCCACGGCCAGGCGCCGCAAGGAGGAGGGAGAAGCGGAAGCAACCGGCAGGCACTCTACCCTGTCAAATGTCCCGCCCGTCGTACGTCTCTTTGGTATGAGCACACCACCGAGAGTGACGACGGGAGTCGGCACTGAACTCGAAACTGACCGCCCGGTTGAGCCGAACCTGGATGACCTCAGCGGAGATGTCAAGACGGTCCTGGACTTGCTCGCCCAGCTCCATGAACAGACTCTCGCCCTGGTCGAGGCCTTCAGCGAGATGAACGAGCGCACGTATCAGCCCGCGCGCGAATTCTTGCGCGACATGCAGGCCCGCATCAGGGGCGGGCCCTCCAAGGAATAAGAAGGACCGGGCGCACCGCCCGGTCCTGTCGGCAGAGAGATCACTGAACTCCGTCGAACTGGTTGTCGACGTTCTGATCCGCCGCGTCCGCATGTCCGCCGCCGGGCAGGGCCGGTTCGTTCGCCTCGGCCGCTGCTTCGGCCGCAGTGTTGGCCGGCTCAGTCGCGCTCTCAGCCACTTCGGCTGCTGACCCGGACGGCTCGGCCGTCGTCTGCTCCTGCTGCGAAGGCGTTGCGGTCGCCGTGGGGGCGCTGGCTGCCATCGCGCTCAGCCCGCCCACCGCCAGGATGGCCGGAGTACCGATCAACAGGATCGTCCGCTTGATGTTCGACATCTTCATATTGCTCACCTCCTTGGGCTCGCTTTATGAGCCTTGACCCCAGCCTATGGCCGCGACCTGAACGCTCCATGAAGCCAAGCAATACGCTTCCTAAAATCTGGCGGCGAGGCCCGCTACACCCTCCCCTGCCCCTCCCTGGGAGGGGACAAATTTACTTAGAGCACAACCCTCCCCTGTCATCGGGGGGAGGGTTGTTTTGAGGGGAGTCGGTCGTTAAGCGACGGCCGCCTCGGGAACCACCGGCTCCGCCGCCACCGCCTGCTTGTTCGACACGAGCACGCAGCTCAGGGCGGCCAGGGCCAGGACGGCGACGCCAACCCCAATGGTGGGCCGCATGGCCAGGATGTACCCCTGGGTGAAGACATCGTGCACCAGGTGCTGGAGCTGGGTGGCGACCTGGGCCGGCACGTTGGCCGGCAGATGGATGCCGCCGGTCTGCCCGCGCCCCACCTGGAAGCCGGTTTTGGCCGCGGTGCTGAAGCCGTTCACGAACTGCAATCGGAATCCCGCCGGCAGTTGCGCCGAGGCGCTCACCGCCTGGTCGTGCAGGGAGACCGCCAGCCGGTTCTGCAGCACAGCCCCGACGCCGGCGGCGCCGAACGCCGCCCCCAGCTGCCGGGTGGTGTTGAAGACGCCCGAGGCTGCCCCGGCTTGCTGCGGCTGGATGTCGCGCATGGCCGTCGTGGTCATGGGGGCGAAGATCATCCCCATCCCGACTCCGGACAGGATCAGCGGCAGCACGAAGGTCTGCCAGGTCGAATGCACCGTCGCCAGCGCCGCAACGATAGCCATCCCGAACCCGAAGAGGGTCAGACCTCCCATCAGGAAGTACTTGCCGCCGAACCGGTCGGTCAGGCGGCCGGCGAAAGGCGCCACGAACATGGAGGCGACCGACATGGGCGCGAAGGTCAGCCCCGACAGCAGCGGTGACATACCCAGGACCGACTGGGTGTAGATGATCAGGGGCAGCATGATCCCCTGCATCCCGAACGCCATGGCGGCGGCAACCCAGTTCATGATCGAGAAGTTGCGGATGGCAAACAGGCGGAGCGGTAGGAGCGGCTCGGCCTGGAACTGTTCGAAGACCAGGAAGACCGCCAGGAGCACGATGCCGAAGCCGATCACCATCGGGATGGTCAGCCAGCCGGTGATGGTGCCCCAGTCATAGCGCTGCCCTTCGATCAGGCCGTAGACAATGGCGAACAGAGCCACGCTGGACAGGGCGACGCCCACCAGGTCGAGGCGATGCCGCCGGCCCGGGCGCAGGTCCGGGATGAGCACGAAGGTGCCGATCAACGCGATCACGCCCAGCGGCACGTTCATGTAGAAGATCCAGCGCCACTCCCAGTTGGTGACGATCAGGCCGCCCAGCGTGGGACCGAGGATGGTGGAGATGCCGGCCACCGCCCCCCAGATCCCGAAGGCGGCGCCTCGACGCTCCGCCGGAAAGATGGAGGTGATGATGGTGAGGGTCTGCGGCGCCAGCATCGCGCCACCGACACCCTGGAGTACCCGCGCGGCGATCAACTGGGTGTCGGTTTGCGATAGCCCGCACAGGGCCGAGGCCGCCGTAAAGAGCACCAGCCCGGCGGCGAACAGCTGCCGCGGGCCGAAGATGTCACCCACCCGACCCGCTGTGATCAGCAGCACGGCGAAGGCCAGCAGGTAGCCGTTGAAGACCCACAGGACCTGGTCCAGCGAGGTGTGCAGGCTGGTCAGGATGCTGGGCGTGGCCACGTAGACGATGGTCATGTCCAGCAGGATCATGAAGAACCCGAGGCTCAGCACCAGCAAGATCGCCCACGGGTTCCGGGTGGTTTCAGTCATTGTCTCCCTCCTCATGTGACTGATTACTCAATAACATCCGAGCCCAAAAAAATTCCATCGATCTACGCGAATCCAAGGACTTCGTGCGCCCAGCGCGCAGGATCACCGGTCGCCGGCAGGTGCATGCAGGCCGCCACGTTGAGCAGCATGCCGCGCGCGAAGAACTCGCTCAACTCGCGGCCTTCCACCCCACTCAGTTCCGACACCAGGGTACGGAGCCGCGTCCACCGATCCCGTACCAGGCGACGCACGTCGTCGTCCCAGCACGCGGCGTAGGCCTGCATCTGCATCAGGGGGGCCTCTGGCTTGGAAAGCAGCCGCATGTACGCATGCCCCATGGCGTGCAGGCGAGCCCCAGGACCCGTGAGGTCCGGGTGTCCGGATGGGTCGTGGCCGACTGCCTGGAGCTGGGCCCCGATCTCGGCGTCCGACCGTCCCTCCGCCGTGTTCTTCAGCACCGTCTCGAATCGGTCGAAGCACGCGTCTACGGTCGCCAGGAAGAGGTCCTTCTTATTGGGCCACAGCCGGAAGATGTAAGGTTGCGAGATCCCAGCCCGTTCGGCGATGGCTTCGGTGGATGTCCCATCCAGACCGTGGATAGCGAACTCGGCCATGGCCGCCTTGAGCACCTGCTCCCGCCGATCCTCTGCCGACATCCGGTGGGTCGGGCCGGGGGTCCTGGTCGCCGTCTTCATGTAAGTGAGTATTCACTAACTACGGTCGGCTGTCAAGACCGGGCGCCCAACCGACGCCGCCCTCCCTACCCTCCCATGGGGGAGGGAGTCCTGAGCGATACTGGAGACACATGTGCATGTCCCCCGGCGAGTACACGGACCCCGGTACACCGAAGGCCAATCGCGAATACGAGCGGCGGCTGCTGGCGGACGACGGGGCCTCCTTGCGGGCCTTCACGGCCGAGCCCGAGGGCGGGCTTGGCGCCGGCGCGGTCCTCATCATCCACGACATCTGGGGCTATACCGACTTCTACAAGGACCTGGCCCGCCGGATTGCCGTCCAGGGCTACGCGGGCATCCTGATCGATCTCTTTGCTCGCCAGGGCGACCTGCCTCCCGAACTGCGGACCCCGGAGCGGAAGCCGGCCACGGCCGACGCCCTGGCGCTGGCCCGAGACCGGGCCGCCAAGGCCTCCGAGGATCGGATCCTCAAGGACATCCAGCTGGCGGTCGACGGCCTGCACCAGCAGGGAGCGCCACGGGTCGTCTGCTGGGGCTTCTGCTGGGGCGGCGCCGTCGCCTACCTGGCTGGCGCACGAGTCCGCGCGCTAGCCGGTGTGATTGCCTATTACGGCTTCCTCAGAGTCGGGCCGCCCCGCACGTCCCCTCTCGACATCGTCGACCAGATCCAGGTGCCCGTGCTGGGCATTTTCGGCGGCGCCGATCCGGGCATTCCGCTGGAGCAGATCGCGGACTTTGAGTTCCGGCTGGAAAAGGCAGGCAAGACCGCCCAGATCGAGATTTACGAAGGAATGCCCCACGGATTCCTCCGCTACAACCCGAGCGAGCACCAGGTGGTCGTTGATGACGCCCTGCGCAAGACTTTCGAGTTCCTGGACCAGTCCCTCAAAGCATTC
>DASQAY010000007.1:0-7332 GCA_035635515.1 Candidatus Eiseniibacteriota bacterium
GAATCCATCCATTTCGGACACCGCCAAGCAGCCAGTTGGCCCAGCCGGTAATGGGCCGTTCGGCCTACCGAACCGTAACGGCGGCCGCTTAGCATCCGATCCATGTCGAATCTGCGCGCTGCCGTTCGCCTTCGGAGCCTGTCCGGGCTCTCGCTCGGAACGGTCGCCATGGTCGGCGTCGGCCTGGCGCTCTACCAGCTGACCAGCCTCGAGCTGGGACCGAATGCCCGGGATTTCCGGGTGAACCTCGACCTCAACACGCCGTGGGTGCAGGAGATGGCAGAGCCGATGGGGATGGCCGACGCGGTGGTCGGCCAGATGTCCCTGGTCCTCCGGACCGAACCGTTCGTGGTTCATTCGCAGACCCGCGCCCGGGCCGCTGTCGTGGCGGCCATCAGCGCGCCGTCCAAGGCCGCTTCGGTGGGGGCATTGCCTATCATGGGGCCGTGCCAAAGCCCCTCGACTGGCTCGTCGTCGGTGACGCAGCCATCGAAAGGGTGGGAAGCCGGGCACACGGCCAGGCCGTGCTCGGGGGCGGGGGAGCCCGACTAGCCGCCCACGGGGCAGCCCTCGGCGCGCGGGTTGGGCTGTGCGCCAAGACCGGCTCCGACGATGCGGGGGCGACCGTGCGGGCTGCGCTCACCCGCCTGCAAGTGGACACTCGGTGGGTGGGGACGCTGGCCGGGGGCCGCACCACGACGTGGCATGAGGCTCCCGGCCGGCCCGCGGCCCGCCGAGTAGACCGCGGCGCCGATCTCTCGCTCCGCCTGGATGAGGTCCCCGTGGCGGCGGCTGCCCCGGCCCACCTGACCCTGGTGTCGGGCTACAGCCTTTCCGTGGAGCCGGCCCGCTCGGCCGTGATCGGGGCTCTGCAATCGGCGGCGGCCCGCGGCGGCCGGGCCGCGCTTCAGCTGGACGCCGAGCTGCTGTGGTGGACCAATCCCCGGATGACCCGCAAGGTGCTCGAGCCGGCGCTGGACGCCGCCTACAGCATTGCCCTCACGGCCGCGGACGCCCGGACGCTGTTCGGGCCGCGCGCCACCGGCCGGGAGGCGATCCGCGAGCTGGCGGCCATGGGCCCGCACCTCGTGCTGCTCATCGAGGACGACGGTGGCGTCCTGCTCCAGGAAGGCGGACGTGCCCATCCACTGCCCGTGGAGGACACCGGGGCCGTGGGAGACCGCTATGCCGGGCCGGCCGCCTTCTGGGTGGCGCTGACCCGGGGCATGCCCGCCCGCCGGGCTGCCGAGCTGGCCCAACGCCACGCGCTGCGGTCAGGTCGCCCCGGCGCTCCCGCCCCGATCCGGCGCCAGGCGTTGTAGCCCGCCGTGTAACGACCGAGTCCCCGGCGTGCTCCAAGCACGCGACGGCCCACGGCCCGGCCCTCGGCCGCGCGTTGCTCGGCTGTGGATTGGCGGACGGGGCTGGTGCTCCTCATCGTGCTCTGCGTCAGCCTGTTCACCAGCGCCAGCCCGGTGCCGCAAACAGAGTCGGGGCTCTCAGTGACCTTCGTGGAGTCGCCGGCCCCCATGGATCCCGGGCCCCTCCCCGGTCGCTAGCCCCGGGCGAGCGTGGACAGGTGGGGCTGGATCTTGCTCCAGGCGATGGCGTGGGTGGGGATGCCGGCCTGGCTCAGATATCGATCGCGCAGCCCGCTGACGTCCGGATACCCGTGGACGTAGTAGATGGCGCGGATGCCGGCGGTGATCAACAACTTGACGCACTCGATGCAGGGAAGGTTGGTGCAGAAAATCTCGGCCCCGGAGGTGGAGGCGCCCCGGTAGGCGCTCTGGGCCAGGGCATTGGCCTCGGCGTGGGCGCAGTACTTCATGGCCAGGTCCGCCCCGCTGATGCCGCCCACGCAGGGGCAGGGCTTGGGGAACTCCTCCGGGTGCCACGTCTTCGACGGGGTGCCGTTGTAGCCGGTGGCGATCACCTGGCTGTCGCGGACAATGACGCACCCGACCTTGCGGCTCAGGCAGGTGGAGCGGAGGGCGGCGGCAAACGCCAGGATCATGGCGTAGGCCGACTTATCCGGTCGGCCGGCAGCCCCGTCGCGAAACCCCTCGGCGGGCTCCAGGGCAGGGGCCGCCCGCCGGGCGCGCCGCGCAGCCGGCCGTGAGGGTCGGGTAGTCACCCTCGGATGGTACCCGGAAGCGGGCCGCCTACATCTGCTGAACGATGCGCGTCACGGTCGTCCCGCAGTGGGGGCAGGTGCCCATCCGGGCCCAGTGCCCCGAGCGGAGCATGGCGCGGCTGGTGGCGCGCAGCTCAACGGCGCAGTGGCACTGGTAGCAAAACGCCAGGTGGGCACGCGAGCGGGACTCGACGGTGGGGGCGGCGCCGACAAACTGGAGCGACATGGTCCCGGGCGGCTGCTGCATCTACCCCAGTGAACGACGGAAACCAAACGATGCGTAGGGATATGCGGTCACGATTCGGCAACAGCTTTTTGGACCTTGCCGAAAACCTTTCGACTGACTCGCCCTCCCCCCAGCGGCGAGGGCAGGGCGGGGGTCTCGCAAAGGAAAGGAACCCTCGCGGGCTCCTTTCCAGCACGCTGTTCTAGGCTTTGGCGGCAGCCGTCCGCTGGACGCGGGTCTCGGTCGGGCCGTTGTTTTGCTTCCAGAAGTCGTCGATCTGGTCGATCAGCTGGAGCAGCTTCTCGGCATCCGCCCGGTTCATCCCTTGCTTGACCTTGGACGCCGTGGTGACGGCCTCCTTGAAGACGTCCTTGATCTTGGGGAACTTGGCGTCGTGCTTTTCGGGCTTGTAGTAGTCGCTCCAGAGGACGTCGATGTGGTGCTTGGCCAGCTCCCCCTGCTTCTCCTTGACGGCGATGCAGCGCGCCCGGAACACCTCATCCTTGGAGTCGTTGTACTTGTCGATGATCTTCAGGCACGACTCCGCCTCGATCCGGGCCTGCGCCGGGTCATACACGCCGCACGGGATGTCGCAGTGCGCCTGCGCCACCCGACTCGGATTGAGCCACTCGCGGATTGATAGGATCCCCATGCTGGTGCACCCTCCTTTACGATCAAACGGCTTCTCACGAGTCTAGCGTCAGGAGGGAGCCGCCTGCCCCGCCCCAGATTGTTTCAGCTCCGCGTGGAGGGCCGCAGCATGGAGCCCCTGCTCCCGGCCGGCAGCCGGGTGATCGCCGCTCTCTACCAGCCGGGTGGGCCGCTTCGGGTCGGTGACGTGGTGCTGGCCCGCCGGCCGGACCGCCCGCAGGTCGAAATGGTGAAACGGGTCGAGGCTTTCGACGGCGACCGCGTGGTCCTGGCCGGTGACAATCCGGCGGAGAGCACGGATTCTCTCGTCTTCGGACCGGTCGATCGCTCGGCGGTGATTGCTGTGATTCGCTGGCGCTACTGGCCTATGCCCCCGCGGCGGTTGTAAGCGCCGCCCCCGCCCGGTCGAGGCGACGCACGACCTCGTCTTTCCCCAGCTGCACCATCGACTCAATCAACGGTGGGGTCACCGTCCGGCCGGTGATGGCGACCCGCAGCGCCATGAAGAAATCCTTGGTGGTCCACCCCATTCGCTCGGCGACCTCGCGCAGGCCGGCGTCCAGCCGCTCCGGCGACCAATCCGGGAGGCCGCCAAGAAACGCAGAGGCCTCGGTCAGCGCCGCCGCCGTGCTGGCCGCATCACGCCCTTTCGGTACCAGGCTTGCCGGGTCGTAGCGGTCCGGCGCGACAAAGAAGAATTGCAACATCGGCGGACCTTCGGCCAGGGTGCGCAGCCGCTCCTGGACGAGCGGGACCAGCGGCTCGAGTCGGGTTGCCGGAATGCCCGGCATCCGTTGGGCCAGCCGCGTCGCCAGCTCGGGCGGGCTGAGGCGGCGGATGAACTGGCCATTCAACCAGTCCAGCCGGTCGAGGTTGGCGACGGCCGGGCTGGGCTGGACCTTCTCCAGGGAGAAGCGCTGGATCAGCTCGTCCAAGTTGAAGATCTCCTCCACGGTGCCCGGGGACCAGCCTAGGAAGGCGAGGAAGTTGACCACCGCCTCGGGCAGATAGCCGCCCTCGCGATACTCGAGGACGTCCTTCGCGCCGTGGCGCTTGGCCAGTGGTTTCTTGTCGGGTCCCAGCACCAGGGGCAGGTGGGCAAAGGCTGGCAGTGGCCAACCGAAGGCTTCGATCAAGAGGACGTGCTTGGCGGCCGACGGCAGCCAGCCGTCCCCTCGGATGACATGGCTGATCCCGGTCGCATGGTCGTCCACCGCGAACGCCAGGTGGTAGGTGGGGAAGCCATCAGATTTCAGCAAGACGTGGTCGTCGAGGGTCTCGTTCTTGAAGACCACGGTGCCCATCACCAGGTCGTGAAGTGTGGTCGTCCCCTCGGTCGGTATCCGCTGGCGGACCACGAAGCGTTCGCCGGCAGCCGCCCGCCGGTCCGATTCGGCTTTCGGGATGACCGCGCAACGCCGGTCGTAGCGCTCGGGCTCGTGGCGCGCGCGCTGCTCCGCGCGCATCGCGTCCAGCCGCTCCGGCGTGCAGAAACAGCGGTAAGCGGCGCCGCCGTCTAGCAGCGCTTCGGCGGCGGCCCGGTAGACGGGCTTGCGTTCGGACTGGATCAGCGGCACCTCGTCCCAGCGCAGTCCGAGCCAGGTCAGCGCCTCCTCGATCTGCGCCTGGCTCTCCGGGATGAAGCGCGCCCGGTCCGTGTCCTCGATCCGCAATAAGAACTGTCCCCCGTGCTGCCGCGCATATAAGAAGTTGAAGAGGGCCGTGCGTGCGCCGCCCAGATGCAACGCGCCGGTCGGGCTCGGTGCGTACCGTACGCGCACAGGACGAGCCGGCTCGGACATTCCGACAATCCTACAAAGACCTCCCCTCCCCCACGGGGATGGGTAGGGGAGGGGAAGGTAACGCAGTTGGCCGACTCACTCCACTAGAATGGCGGGCGCTCATGGCTCGCTATGCGCTCGGCTGCCTGAAGGACGACTACGACGAGCGCGACTACCCCATCGCCCAGTTTCTAACGGCGGTGCCGCTGCCCGAGCGGGTCGACCATGCCGACGAGGTGCCTCCGATTTTCGACCAGGGTCCGGCCGGCACCTGCGTGGCCTGCGCCGCCGCCTACTACGACAAAAGTTTCCAGGAAGGCCTCGAGCATCGCTGGCCGCTGAAAGACCGCGCCCACCAGTTTTCGCCTCTCTACCTCTATAGCCAGCGACAGCGGAAACCCCAGGATGGCGGGATGACCATCCGGGAGGCCATGAAGATCCTCCAGGAGCAGGGCGTCTGCCCCCTCGACCGGATGCCCTACCAGCTGGAGCGCCTCAACCAGGAGCCCACCGCCGAGCAGCGCGACGCGGCGCGGCCGTACCGGTCGAAGAGCTACGCGCGCCTGAGCCGCATCGGGGAGATGGAGGCCTACCTGCTGGGCAACTGCTTCATCGCCGGCGTAATGGTGCACGAGGGTTTCATGGACGCCCCCGGCGGCATCATTCCGATGCCCGCCACCGGGACGGAGTACCTGGGCGGCCACGCCGTGTGCGTCGTGGGCTTCGACCGGCGCAACCGGATGTTCAAATTTGCGAACAGCTGGGGCCCGCAATGGGGCGACCATGGCTTCGGCCACATCGGGTACGCGGCCCTGCAGGCACTCCTCATGGATGCCTGGGGAATGATCGATGCGCCCGAATCCGCCTAAGGGTCGTGATAGACGGCGATGATCCCCGCCCGGGCCACGGCCACATAGACGCGATCGGTCGTGGGGTCGGTCGCGATCGTGCCCGCGTCGCGCCCAGTGCCCACAATCCCGAGGGGCTTCATCGTGGGGCTGTCGACGATGGAGACATTCCGGCTGCTGGCGTTCGCCGCATAGACGTGGTGGGTGTGCGCGTTGAACGTGATCTGGTCAGTCCCGCTGGCCAGGTCGACCACGCCTAGGCATTTCCCCACCACGATGTCGAGAATATTGAGCTGCTTGGTACCGGCCACAAACAGGCGCCCCTGTTCCGGATCGTAGGCGAGCCCCGTCGGGGCCTTGATGTCGCAGCCCCGGTAGGTGAAGGTGATGGCGAGGGTTCCCCCGTCAATGACCACCACCTCGTCCCGGTCGTGGATGGCCACGAAGATTCGTCCTGCTTGGCGATCAACGGTCATCAGTTCCGGCTGGCCGGGGAGCGTGACCCGCCCCAGCTCTTTATAGGTGGTACGGTCGATAAAGACGACGTCCTTCGTCGGGCCCAGGCTGACGACCACCGCGTCGTGGACCGGGTCGTAGTCGATGGCGTCGGGTTTGCCACCGACGTGAATACTCTTGACGACTTGCAGGCGGCTGGCATCGACCACCGCCACCGTCCCGTCGCCTCCATTTGAGGTAAAGACCAGGTCCGGGTCGCTGGTCACGGCAATCCCCTTGATGCCGGCCAGGTGCGGCACGCTGCCCGCCAGCCGCCCGGTCTTGATGTCGACGATGTCCAGGGCGTCGTTGCTGCCATGCGGGGCGTAGAGCCGACCACTCCGAGGATCGAGCGCCAGCAGGTCGATCGAGGGCGTGGTGGTGTCCCGCGGGAGCTGGATGTTCTCCACGAAGGTCAGCGGCGGCTTCAGCGGGCTGTCCGAGCAGGCTGCCAGCGGCCAGCCGAGACCGAGGAGGAGGGCGATACCGATGAGCTTGCTGATGCGGCTAATGGTACCGGAACCACCTATCAGGGGGCTATCTAAGAGGAGTGCCGGGGTATCAGTTCATAGGGCAATGCTTGACAGGGATCGCGCCGAATTACTACTGTGGGCTACAGACAAGCTCAGCCATTTTCACGCTGAGTAGCTCAGCCGTAGCCCAGTCGGGGAAGGACATGAATGGGTCAGGCGCCCCTGGGAAAGGGATAGGGAGGAAATTAGGTGGGTACGACGCACATATTTCTGCGAACCGCGCGCTATGAGTCGGACGACGAAGACGATGAACTAATTTCGCGGTCCACCTGGTCACTCAAACTCTCGGGCCTGGTGTTTGGCGTGCTCCTGGTAATAGGTCGATCAGCCAGTTACGGCAACATCACCTGGACCCCCGCCTTCCACCATGCGGGCTCCCCGCTGACGGTCGTGGCAAGTCCTGCCCGGCCGCAACCCATCCCCGCCATTCCCAAGACCCTTCCCGCACCGGACTGGGCTGCAGTCAGCAAGCGCAGTGCGGCGCAGGAAGTCGTGACCTTCTCCCCCGGCAAGAACAGTGAGGGGACCCAGGAAGGTAATGACAACGTGAGCTCGGGGAACGACGGCGAGGCAACGGCCCATGCGGCGGAGTCGCCGTCGGACACCGCAGAGAGCCCTCTTCCCCCAGCGAGCGCCCACACCGCCATGGAGTCCGCCACCG
>DASQAY010000008.1:0-13096 GCA_035635515.1 Candidatus Eiseniibacteriota bacterium
CCGGCCCGACGCGACCGTGTTGAAGATCCCGTGGAAGGGCGCCACCATCACCGCGGTCAGGTCGTACATGAAGCGGACGAAACCAGACGCCAGGGACGCGCCCAGCAATTTCAGCAGGAAGCGGATGATCAGCAGGGCGTCCACGACACCCACCACGAACCAGATGACCTGCTCCGCCCTGTAGTTGGACGCCGGACGCAGCTCAGTGACCCGGGTCGACGTGACGGGTGGGTCGACCCGACGAACGCCGGAATCGGAGACGGTTGTTTCTCGAATCTCGCTTTCTTCCATACACATAGGGTAACACAAAGTATGTGATCGTAAATATGCTGAACTGGGGAGGCTGGTATCCGGTCCCGCCCGGAGGAAGCTCGACTGTCTGATACCGTGCCTCCCGATGCGGGTCACGGTATTCGGCGCCGGCGCGATCGGGAGCGTGATCGGCGCCCGCCTGCACGAGCAAGGTATTTCGGTCACCCTGATCGGCCGCCCCGCCCACGTGGAGGCGATCAAAACCCGAGGGCTCCAGCTGCACACCGCCGCGGGACTGCGCATCGTCCACCTGAACGCGGCCACCAGCTTTGGCGGGGGGCCCGAGGTCGTTCTCCTCAGCGTGAAGTCGCAGGACGTGGTGGAAACGTGCCGCCAGATCACCGGCAATTTCAGCGCGGCCACCATCGTCACTATGCAGAACGGCGTTCGCTGCGACGACGAAGCGGCTGGCGTGGTCGGCCGTGACCGGGTGGTGGGCTGCGTCCTCTACATGTCGGCGACATACCTGGAGCCCGGCATCGTCGAGCAGCTACCGGGCGGCCGGCTGGAGGTCGGGGCTCCCTTCCCGGAGTCTCGCTCCCGAGTCGAGGCCGTGGCCGAACTCCTGGCTGATGTCCTGCCCACGGCCCTGGTGAGTGACCTGGCCGCCGCCCGCTGGGCGAAGCTGATGGGGAACCTGACCAACGTTATCCCCACCGCGACCGGACTCTCCGCGCGCCAGGCGTTTCGTCACCCCCTGCTATCCCGCCTGGCCGTGGCCGCGATTCGGGAAGGCGTCCGCACCGCCCAGCTGTCCGGCCAGCGGCTGGGCCAGAGCCGGCGGGCCCGGCAATTGCGAATGATGACCATCCTTCCGCTGGCGCTGAGCCACCGGCTATTTGCCGGCGGGCTGGCACGAATCTTTCCCAGGGAGAGCACCTTCGGCGGTTCGACGCAGCAATCCTTTCTGCGGGGGTCGAGCAGCGAGCTGGACTACCTGAATGGCGAGATCGTGCGCGCCGGGCGGCGAATCGACCGGCCCACCCCTATCAATGCCGCGCTGCTGGAACGCGGCCAAGCCGTGTTCACGACCCGCCGGCTTCTGACGCCGGAGGAGCTGGCTGCCGGCCTCCCCCTGTGAGTGACCTTAGGATCTTGACGCTCGCGATTTCGGCCGTGATGCCGGAGGCATCAGTGTGCGTTCCCAGGTGAACATGGCCGGCGGCGGCCGGTCTCCCAGACCGGGCCAGCGGGCGCGCACCGCCGACGCGATCACGTCCGGCAGCTGCGTCAGGCTGGTGGCCACGCCGTAGAGGCCCGGCTCCCCGGCGAGGGTCGCCCGGTAGCCCAAACCCGTTTCGATCACAAAAACCAGGAATTCGGTGGGCGCGTTCGGCGTCCCCTTCTTGGCGGGCTTGGGTGTCCCCCACGGATACCAGGCGTACTGGATGCCCATGCCGTCCTGAGCCAGGTGCGGCAGATACAGGGCCACGATCTGTTTGTCCACCGCCGTCACCAGCGCGTCCATGTCGGGGTGGCCCTTCGAACCCGCCGGTAGCGAGCCGCTCCCGGTAAAGGTGACCTTCCACGTTCCGTCGCGTTGGCCCTCCACAACGGCGGTCACCAGCGCCGGGACGGCCGCGTGGCTCTTCTTGAAGAGTGGACTCACCAATGGGCAGCTTACCCTGCCTACACTTGACCAATGCCCACCCTGGTTGACTTGTTTTCGCCGCCAGCGCGAGCCTGGTTCCAGGCGGCGTTCCCGGCGCCCACCCAGGTGCAGGAGCTCGGCTGGCCGGCGGTGGCGAGTGGCGCGCACACCCTCATGTGCGCCCCGACCGGCAGCGGCAAGACGCTGGCCGCCTTCTTCTGGTGTCTGGATCGGCTCAGCCAGGAACCCCTCCCGCCCGACCGCGAGCGGTGCCGCGTCCTGTACATCTCACCGCTGAAGGCGCTGGCGGTTGACGTGGATCGAAACCTGCGGGCTCCCCTGCGCGGTCTGACGTTGGAGGCGGCCCGCCTTGGGCTCGCCATCCCCCCGATCAGGGTCGGCGTACGCACCGGCGACACTCCCGCCCGCGAACGGCAGCAGATGGAGCGGCATCCACCGGACATCCTGATCACCACGCCCGAGTCGCTCTTCCTGCTCCTGACCAGCGCCGCGCGCGAAATCCTGCCCACGGTCCGCTGGGTGATCGTCGATGAGATCCACTCGCTCGCCCCCACCAAGCGCGGGGCGCACCTGGCCATCAGCCTCGAACGGCTGGCCGCCATCACCCGCCAGGATCCCCAACGCATCGGGCTCTCGGCCACCCAGCGCCCGCTGGAAGAGGTGGGGCGCTTCCTCGGCGGCACGGACCGCGATGTGCGCATCGTGGATGCCGGACGGATCAAGCCGATGGAGATCACCGTGGAGGTCCCGGTCGAGGACATGGCGGACCTGGATCGCGGCGCCGACGACTCCGACGGGGACGGCCCCCGGCGCAGCATCTGGCCGGCCATCCATCCGCGGATCCTGGAGCTAATCCGCAGTCATCGGTCGACCATCATCTTCACCAACTCGCGCCGGCTGGCGGAGCGGCTGGCGGCCCACCTCAACGAGCTGGCCGGCGAGGAACTGGTCCGCGCTCACCACGGGTCCATCGCGCGCGAGCAGCGCATGGCCATCGAGGATGCGCTGAAAGCCGGCCGGCTGCCCGCCCTGGTGGCCACCTCGAGCCTGGAGCTGGGGATCGACATGGGCGCCGTCGACCTGGTCATCCAGGTCGAATCGCCGACCAGTGTGGCTCGCGGCATCCAGCGAATCGGGCGGGCGGGGCACTCGGTGGGCGAGCCGTCCCGGGGCACGATCCTGCCCAAATACCGCGGTGACCTGCTGGAGACGGCGGCCATCGTCGAGCGCATGCTGGCCGGCGACATCGAAGAGACGCGCGTCCCGCGGAATCCGCTGGACGTGGTCGCTCAGCAGATCGTCGCCATGTGCGCCCTGGACGTGTGGCCGGTCGAGCGCCTGGGCGCGCTCATCCGCCGCGCCTACCCCTTCAGCGACCTCGGGCCACGCTCGCTCGAGGCGGTCCTGGACATGCTCAGCGGCCGGTATCCCTCCGACGAGTTCGCGGAACTGCGGCCCCGCATCGTCTGGGACCGGCTGGATGGAACCGTTCGCGGCCGGGCCGGTGCCCAGCGCCTGGCCGTCACCAGCGGCGGGACGATTCCCGACCGCGGGCTCTACACCGTCAACCTCTTCGAGGACGGCCGCCGTATCGGCGAGCTGGACGAAGAGATGGTCTACGAGAGCCGCCCGGGCGACACCTTCGTGCTGGGCGCCTCGACCTGGCGGATCGCCGACATCACCCCGTCCCAGGTCCTGGTCACCCCGGCACCGGGCGAGCCGGGCCGGATCGCGTTCTGGCACGGCGATGCCCTGGGTCGGCCCATCGAAGTCGGCCGGGCGGTGGGAAAGCTGGTGCGCGAGCTTCGTTCGCAGGATGACGAGGCGTCGCTCCAGCGCCTGCGCGACCGCTCGCGCTTCGACGACCGGGCGGCGCGCAACCTGCTCGACTACCTGCAGGACCAGGCGGACAGCACGGGCAGCGTCCCCGACGACCGGACCATCGTGGTCGAACGGTTCCGGGACCAGCTGGGCGACTGGCGGGTCTGTGTACTGACGCCGTTCGGCGCCCGGGTGCACGCCCCCTGGTCGCTGGCGGTCAAGGCCCGTCTGCAGGAGCGGTTCGACCTCGACGTCCAGTCGATCTACAGCGACGACGGGTTCGCGATCCGCCTGGCGGACGCCGCGGAGCCGCCCGACCTGGACCTGCTCCTGCTCGAGCCCGAGGACGTTCAGCCGCTGGTCACCCACCAGGTGCACGATTCGGCCCTATTCGCGTCCCGGTTTCGGGAGAACGCCGGACGCGCGTTGCTGCTGCCGCGCCGCCGGCCCGGAGAGCGTACGCCGCTGTGGCAGCAGCGGCAACGGAGCGCCAACCTGCTGCGGGTGGCGTCCAAGCATCCCAGCTTCCCCATCCTCATCGAGACCTATCGCGAATGTCTGAAGGACGTCTTCGACATGGACGCCCTGATCGAGGTGATGCGCGCCATCCGGGCCCGAGAGATTCGGGTGGTGACGGCCGAGACCGAGCGCGCCTCGCCCTTCGCCTCGTCGTTGCTGTTCGACTACATCGCGCAGTTCATGTACGAGGGCGACGCCCCGCTGGCTGAGCGTCGCGCCCAGGCGCTCACCATCGACCGCGACCTGCTGGCGGAATTGCTGGGCAGCGAGGAGCTCCGAGAGCTGCTGGACCCGGAAGCCATCGCGCGGCTGGAGCTGGAGCTGCAGGGTCTCGAGCCGCATCGGTTCCCGCGGGACCCGGATGAAGCCGTTGACCTCTTGCATCGGCTGGGCGACCTGTCCGCCGCCGATGCCGAGGCCCGCGGTATCCCTGGGGAATGGCTCCCTCAGCTGGAGGCCGAGCGCCGAGCGGTTCGCATCCGGATTGGGAACGAGGAACGGTGGATCGCGGCCGAAGACGCCGGGCGGTATCGCGACGCCCTGGGCGTAAGCCTTCCCCCCGGACTGCCGCAGGCGTTCCTGGAGCCGGTCGCGAACCCGCTTGACTCCCTGCTGCTGCGCTGGGCGCGCACCCACGTCCCCTTCTTCAGCGCGGATGCGGCGGGCCACTTTGCCCTCCACGTCCCAGAGGTCGAGGCCGCGCTACACCGGCTGGCGCAAGGCGGAGACCTCGTCAGCGGTGAGTTTCGCCCCGGCCGTCTCGGCCATGAGTACAGCCATGTCGAGGTTCTGCGTTCGCTCCGCCGCCTGTCGCTGGCCCGGCTCCGTCGAGAGGTCGAACCGCTCCCGGCCACCACCCTGGCCCGCTTCCTGCCCGAGTGGCAGGGCGTGGGCTCGACCGCTCGCGGATTGGACCGCTTGGCGGAGGTGATTGCCCAACTCCAGGGAACGCCGATCCCGGTCTCGGTCCTCGAACGCGACGTGCTCCCGGCTCGCATGCGGGACTACGGACCGCAGCAGCTCGACCAGCTGATCGCCATGGGCGAGGTGGTGTGGGTCGGACGCGGCGCGCTGGGCGCCTCGGATGGACGGGTGAGCCTCTATCTGCGCGGCGATGCCGGGCGCCTGATCACTCCCGCGGGAGGAGGCGATGCCTTGCCGGCGGCGACGGACGTGCATCAGCGCCTGCGCGATCACCTGGGGAACCGGGGCGCGTCCTTCTTCCGAGACCTTTACCTGGCGGCCGGTGGCGGCACCGATGAGGATGTGCTGCAGGCGCTGTGGGACCTGGTCTGGGCCGGGGAAGTCACCAACGACACCTTCCTGCCGCTGCGGATGCTGGGTCCGCGGATCCGTCGCAACCCGCGGCGGCCGCTGATGCGACTGGGCCCGCCCGGCTCGGCCGGCCGGTGGTCGCTGGTCGCGGACCTGGTACCACCCTCGCTTCCGCCGACCGAGCGCCTCCATGCCCAGGCCATGGCCTTGCTCCAGCGGCACGGGGTCCTGACTCGGGAAGCGGCGGTGGGGGAGGGCCTGTCGGGAGGATTCGCCGCCATCTACCCGGTCCTGCGGGCCATGGAGGAGAGTGGCAAGATCCGCCGAGGCTACTTCCTGGAAGGCCTGGGCGGCTCGCAGTTCGCCCTGACGGGAGCGGTCGATCGGCTCCGCGCCACCCGGGAGACGGTCGGGGCCGCCGTCGCCCTGGCCACCACCGACCCGGCCAACGCCTACGGCTTAACGCTGCCCTGGCCCGAGGGCCGCGGCCGGCTGGCCCGGGTGCCGGGGGCCTACGTCGTGGTCGAAGCCGGCCAGCTGAAGCTCTACCTGGAGCGCGGTGGCCGCTCTCTGCTCACGTTCGGCCCGGTCGAGCTCCGCCACCTGCAGGCACTCGCCGAGCGCGCCGCCCACGGCGACAAGCTGGAGATCCAGCTGGTTGACGGGGCGCCGATCAAGGGCTCCGCGGTGGAGCCGCTCCTCCGGGAATCCGGCTTCGGAGCATCACCCAAAGGCCTCGTCCTGTGGCCTCCGCCGCGACCCCTGGCCTCCGCCCGTACCCGTCCCTGACCTCCTCCCGTTTGGGAGTTGACGTGTGCGCCTTCCTGTGGTTAGCTGGTGTAGGAAAACGTTACTCCAAGCCTGTCATAAAGGGAAGAAGGGATGGCGAGCGAACTCATCTCGATCGGAGCCCAACGGCGATCCTCGAGGCTGAAGGCGGGGATGTAGCCCATGATCGTGGCCAGGTCGCAGCGCCTGGCCCGGAAGCGGATTCGGCTGGTCTTCTCCCAGGATCCTCTCCTGCTGGCCAGCGCGCTCATTCTTTCGGGCTTCGGCATTTTGAATCTCCTGGCCATCGGCGAGGCCGGGACGGCCCTGCACCAGACCATCTCCGTCCTCATCGGCCTGGGGCTTTTCCTGCTGGCCCAGCGAACCCGCGCCCGGAGCTGGCCCTGGCTGAGCTGGCTCGTGTATGGCGTAGCGGTGGTCATGCTGCTGGCCGTGATCGGCACTGGACTCAGCGCCTACGGTGCCCGGCGCTGGCTCCAGCTGGGGTCGTTCATTCTCCAGCCATCGGAGCTGGCCAAGCTCGGCCTGCTGCTGGTCCTCGCCGGCGTCCTCACCAACACGCGCACGCGCGTACACCGGCGGGTGGCGATCGCCCTCGGCCTGGCTGCGGTTCCGGTGGCCCTCACCCTGCTCCAACCGGACCTCAGCACATCAAGCCTGCTGCTCGTCGTGCTGATGGCCTCCCTCATCCTGGCGCGGGTGCCCCTGCGCTACCCGGTGGGCCTCGTGGCCCTCGCCGCGTTGCTCTTTCCGGTCGAGCAGCACTTCCTGCGTCCGTATCAGGCCCACCGGTTGCAGGCGTTCCTCTCCGGGGGGCATGATCCAGCCGCTAACTGGTCGCTGCTGCAATCGCATATCGCCATCGGGTCGGGTGGCCTCTTCGGGACCCGATCGGTGCCGATGCACGAGCTGCTGGCTCAGTATCTCCCGGCACGCCAGACCGACCTCGCCTTCGCCAGCCTGATCGAGCAGTGGGGCCTGCTGGCAGGCGTCCTGGCGTTGCTGGCGGTGGTCACCATCGTCTGGCGATTGGTTATCACCGCCACCCAGTCGCGATCATTCAACGGCGCGGTGATGGCGGGCGGCCTGGCGGTGCTGATCGGCACCGAGGCCGCCATTTCAGTGGCGGGCAGTATTGGGGCGATCCCACTGGCCGGCGTGCCCTTCCCCCTGCTCAGTTTTGGCGGGACGGCGGCCGCGGTTCACCTCGCCGCCTTCGGCCTGGTGCTGGGCGGCCGTCGCGACTTTGAGCGGCGACGCTTGTGGCTCGGCCCCAAGCGGCTGCAGGTCCGTCCCCGCCTGGTGCGCGTCGCCGCTCTGGCGGTGGCCTTCGCCCTGGTCAGCCTGGGTGCGTTGACGTATCAGATTCAGCAGGTGCAGGGCGCCATGCTCACCCAGTTCGGCAGCGACCAGATGACCCGCTGCCAGCGGCTCGACGCCCCGCGAGGACAGATCACCGACCGGCATGGCACGCCGCTGGCGCTCAACGTCGCCGCCGACCGGGTGATGGTGGTGCCCGGCCTGTACGCACAATCGGGCGGGTCGCTGGCGCAGCTGGCGTCGTTCATCAAGGAGTCGCCGGCGGTGCTCGATCGCGAAGTTGCGGCCGCCCGGGGCCGACTGTGGGTTCAGCTCACCGATTCGCTGCCGGTGTCCGAGGGCGACCGCCTGGTCAAGGCTGATCTGACCGGCGTGCTGGTGTTGCCGTCGATCAAGCGCACCTACCCCTATGGCCCGCTGCTGGGTCCGATCCTCGGGTTCGTGGGAGCCGTCACGCCCGATGAGCTGTCCGACCAACCGGATCTGAATCCCAACGGTCGCATCGGACGAGCCGGCCTCGAGCGCGAGTACGACGCGGTGCTGCGCGGCCAGGACGGGGTTCAGTGCCTGTACGTCGATCCGCAGGGACGGCCGGTCGCGATGGAGGAGACGGCGATGCCGGTCGCCGGCTCGGACCTCCACCTGAGCCTCGACCTCAACCTGCAGCGGCAAACCACGGCGGCGCTCACCACCGCGTTGCAGGGCATGCCCGGTCAGCCGCGGGGCGACCTGGGCGCCGCTGTGGTGATGGACCCGCGCAACGGCGAGGTGCTGGCGCTGGCCAGCCTCCCAACCTACGACAACAATCTCTATGGGCCGCCGGTGGATGGCCCCGGGCTTACCCGAGCAATGCGCCGGCCGGGGGTGCCCATGCTCAATCACGCAACCCAGATCGCCGTCGCGCCCGGCTCCACCTTCAAGCTGGTGATGGCCGCCGCCGACGCCGCCTACAATGCCATCCCGCCGTCGTGGGTGATCCCCACCGGCTACACCTTCTATTACGGCGGCGCCTCGTTCCATGGCTGGATGGGCCTGCCGCCCCAGAACCTGCCGCAGGCCATCGCCTGGTCGAACGACGTCTACTTCTACAAGCTGGCCCTGGCCCTCGGTCCGGACCGCATCAACGCCGTGGGCCACGCGCTGGGCGTCGGACGCCCAACCGGGATCGACCTACCCGGCGAGTCCAGCGGCTTCCTGGGCAGCCCCTCCAGCATCCAGCAGATGGGCGGCACCTGGTACGGCGGCTCGACCGTCATCCTCGGCATCGGCCAGGGCTACGTCACGGCCACGCCACTGCAGGTCGCCCGCTGGACAGGCGCGGTGTCCACTGGACAGCTGGTCACCCCGCACCTGGGCGTCGCCTGGGACTCCAATGCCGCTAGCCGAATGACCGCCGTTTCGCTGCGCGGTCCGGAACCCCTCTCCTTCGCCGCCCAGCTGGGCGTCGTCCGTGACGGCATGCGCCGGGCCGTCACCGAAGGCACCGCCACCATGCTCCGCGGTCTCCCCGTGCCGGCCGGGGGTAAGACTGGGACGGCCGAGGACTTTGGTTCCCCCAACCACGAAGCCGACGCCTGGTTCACCGCCGCGGCGCCCATCAATCAGCCCGAAGTCGTGGCCACGGTGATGGTGCGGGGCGCGGGGGAGGGCTACTTTACCGCCGAGCCCACGGTGGCCTCGATCCTCTCCTATTACTATGCGAACCACGCCGCTATCACCCGGGAGGAGCTGGTGCTCCAGCCACCGGCGGCCGCGGTGACGCAGGGCTCTCGGTCTCTGCGGGCGCGGAGCGTTTCCTTCCTGCTCAGCCGAACGCCCTGAGTCGACGGGTCACTCCCCCATGCCGCTAGAATCTCCCTCCCCCTTGCGGGGAGGGGTAGGGGAGGGGGTCATGGTTTTTTCCCTCCTCCTTGCGGCAAGGGTAGGGGATCATGATTTTCCCCCCTCCTCCTTGCGGCAAGGGTAGGGGGATCATGATTTTCCCCCTCCTCCTTGTGGCGAGGGGAGGGGAGGGGTCATGATTTTTTCTCCCTCCCGCTTGCGGGGAGGGGGAGGGGAGGGGTCATGATTTTTTCTCCCTCCCCCTTGCGGGGAGGGGTAGGGGAGGGGGTCTCGAACCCCTGAGTTAGCCGAAGGCCTTGACGATCTCTGGCCGCCGGAGGCACATGGCGGCGCCCTCGGCCACGCAGGTAAGTGGGCGTTCCGCCTGGTGCACGGCAAACCCGAAGGCTTCCTCCAGGCGATGACCGAAGCCGCCCACTAGCGAGCCGCCGCCAAAGACCAGCACTCCGTCCTGCATCACGTCCGACACCGCTTGGGCCGGCATGTCCTGCAGGCAGCTGGCCAGCGCCTGGATGATGCTATCGGTGACCGGACGGAGGGCGGCATCCAGCTCGTCAACCGAAAGCTCCTGTGTCCGGGCCCGGTCGCTGGCCAGGTCGCGGCCCTCGGCGATGAGGGAGCGCGGACCGGATCCGTTCCGGCTGAGCTGCATCTTGAGATTTTCGGCGGCCAGCTCACCCACCAGCATCTTGTGCTCCACGCGCAGGTACTGGTGCACCGCCAGGGTCATCTCATCGCCCGCCGTACGGCACGACCGCGCGGCCAGGATCCCGCCAAAGCAGAAGGCGGTGACCTCCGCCGTGCCGCCGCCGATGTCCACCACCATGCGGGCCCTGGTCTCCAGTGGATTAAGGCCGGAACCAAGCGCTCCGGCGATGGGCTCGGGCACCAGGTCCACGTGCCCCACCCCGGCCTCCTCGACCGCCTCGATCAGCGCCCGTTTCTCGAGCTCTGTGGCTCCCCACGGCACGCCGATCACCGCCTGCGGCGGCATCACCTGCCAGGGGTGCCGCTTCACTCGCTTCAGGATGGCCACGATGAAGCTGCGGGCGGTCTGCAAGTCGGTGATCACGCCATCTTCCAGCGGCCGCACGGTGGCCATGCCAATAGGCGTTCGGCCGACCAGGGCCTTGGCAGCACCGCCAACCGCCACCAGCTGACCCTTGCGGTCGCCATCGGCGCGGACCGCCATCACTGACGGCTCGTTCAGCAGCAGCGTGCCGTCGACGCCGGCAACGACGGTGTTAGCAGTGCCCAGGTCGATGCCATAGCCTGCCTGAATCCAACCCAGCCCGGGCCGGAACCCGCCGTCCCAGTGCCAGCGTCCGTTCGGAGTGCCCAACCCTTCTGAGTGTACCGAGGAACCGCCGAAAAGGGAAGGGCCAAACTCACAAGTCGTTATAGTCCAAACGCGCAAACATACCACGATGCGCGGGAGGGTAGGATGGCCGCACCGTGACGTATTCCATCGTGGCCCGCGATCCCAAATCGGGCGAGTTCGGGGTGGCCGTCCAGTCGCACTTCTTCCAGGTCGGTCCGATGGTCCCCTGGGGCCGGGCCGGCGTGGGGGCCGTGGCAACCCAGGCCGATGCCGAGATCCGCTACGGGCCCTTAGGCCTGGACCTGATGGCCGCCGGCTACCCCGCCGGGCGGGCGCTGGCCGCGACCCTGGCCGCCGACTCGAAGCCCGAGACCCGGCAGGTGGCCATGGTCGACCGCGACAGTCAGGTCGCAGTGCACACCGGCGCGAAGTGCATCCGCGAGGCCGGCCACCATGTGGGCGCAGGCTACAGCGTCCAGGCCAACATGATGGAGAAGGCGACCGTTTGGCGGGCTATGGCCGAGGCCTTTGACGGCACCAGCGGATCCTTGGCCGACCGCATGATGGCCGCCCTCGAAGCCGCCGAGGTGGAGGGTGGCGACATTCGGGGTAGGCAGTCGGCGGCCATGTTGGTCGTCGACGGCCAGCTGCATTCAGGCTGGTGGGAAGGCCGGCTGATCGATCTGCGGGTTGAAGACCATGCCGAGCCGCTGGTCGAGCTGCGCCGCTTGCTCGCGGTCAAGCGAACGTACGAAGCGGCGGGGACGGCGCCAGCGGCGGTACAACGCGCTGATCCGCAGGCAGCCACGCTGACGGCGAAGGCGTTGGAGCGTGCGCAAGACAATACTGAGCTGCGCTTCTGGTTGGCACTAGACATGGCCGCCCAGGGCGACCTCGAGACCGCCGTCACCATCCTGAGGGACGTGATCAGACAGGACGAGCGCTGGCTGGAGTTGCTGCGCAGGCTGCCTCCGGCGGACCTCTTGAAGCCCGAGCTGTTGGCCCAGCTTGAGGACTTTCTGAAGACCCCGACGAGCCGCAGCCGCTGACCCGTGCCGACTCGCAAACTATCTCCTTCCGTCGTGGGCTACATCAGCGAGCGCCTGGTCGAGGTCTACGCAATTCTGAGCAGTGGCGGGAAATTGACGTCCTTCAAGCCCGGGGTGGACGTCGACCATAGGGACTTGATTTTCGACGAGCGTGGTCGCAATCGGAATGTCTATGCGCAGGTCAAGTGCGCGCTCGCGGCCGGCCTCCCGGGTCTCTTTGAGTTCAATGCCTACTACCCGAAAGGCGATCTCCCATCGAGCCCACGCTTCGTCTACGTCCTGTGCCACCTGGACGTGACCAGGATGGCGATTACGCACGTCTGGCTCGTCCCCTCCGCGGATTTCAATCGCCTCGCCAGCCATTCCATTTATCGGGGCGGAATCCATTTGGTTGCTTCTCCCGGGCTCAACCGACACAGCAAGTGGAATCCGTGGCTGATCCCACTTAATGAGCTTGGTCCTAGATTGCTCGACATCGCCCGGCGCGCCCCGGCCGAAGAGCCGATGGATCTCCCTGGAGCGCTTCTACTCCTGGCTGGTCGGTGACAGTCGGGTAACAATTCGGGGCCCGACTCGGCCGGCCATACGCCGTAATCCTCAGCGCAACGTTTCAAGAAGTAGGCGATCTTGAATCGGAGAGGAGGACTGTGCCTATGCGCCGCTACTCTTTCGCACTCACCGTTGCCGTCCTACTGGTAGCCACCATGACGATTGGCGCCGCGGCCGTGGCGGCTCGGGTCTCGACTGGGCCGCAGAGGGACGGTACTCCCAACGCGACCGACAAGCACTTCACGGCGTCCCCATTCGAATTCGACCCCACCCATAGCGGGATTGTGGTCGGCGACTGGGTCCGCCACCTGGGGCTTCCCGATCCCCAGAGCGACCAGCGCTTTGGGCTACTGCTCTCGAAGAACGGGACGACCCCCACCAATGCCTCGGCTGGCGTCGTCCTCCATGGCGTCAAGGGCATCCACCTAACTCAGCTCGGCTACGACCTGCGGATGGGTGGCCACTGTGGCGCGGGCGCCCCGCGCTTCAACGTGGTGACCACCGATGAAGTAACCCATTTCATCGGCTGCGCCTCGGGCAACCGGACCGCCACCAGCATTCCCGGCTGGGAGCGGGTGCGGTTCAGCCCTACTAACCCGACCCAGGCGTTCCCGCCCATCTCGCCCAGCGAAACGGTCGAGTCGATCGCGATCGTGTTCGACGAAGGCACGGACATCGCTCCGGACC
>DASQAY010000009.1:0-3830 GCA_035635515.1 Candidatus Eiseniibacteriota bacterium
GGCGGAGGCACCGATGCCTTCGTCAGCAAGTTCAACGGCGACGGGACGCTGGCTTACTCGACCTTCCTGGGCGGAGGGTCGCAGGATTACGCGACCGCCGTCGCCGTGGATGGGCCTGGCGACGCGTACGTTGCGGGCACCACCTCTTCCACCAACTTCCCCACGACCTCCGGCTCGCTGCAGGCGACGTATGGTACCGGCACGGGCAACGCCTTTGTTAGCGAGATCGCTCCGTCCGGGGCCAGCCTGGTCTACTCGACGTACCTGGGCAACACCTCAACCTTTGCCTACGGCGTGGAGATTGACTCGTCTGGCGCCGCCTATGTGACTGGCCAGACCAACTCGCCGGACCTGGCGACAACGGGTTCGGCCCAAGCGACCCTCAAGGGACCGATCAACGCTTACGTGGTCAAGCTCAACGCCGGCGGGACGGCCAAGATGTACGCCACGTATGTGGGCGGCAACTCCGTCGACGGTGCCCTGGCGATCGCCGTCGATTCCTCGGGCAACGCCTACCTCACCGGCCAGACGAGTTCGACGGACTTCCCAACCACGAGTGGAGCTTTCCAGACGGCGATCAAGCCGAATCCGTGCGTGCCGACTCCCACGCTCACCTGTGCCCCGCCACTTGATGCATTCGTCACGAAGGTCAATCCATCCGGATCCCGGTTCGTCTACTCGACCTACCTGGGCGGCTCGGGCAATGACGCCGGGCTGGGGATCGCGGTGGACGCCAGCAATCACGCCATCGTCACGGGTTCGACGGCGTCCGTGGACTTTCCGACCGTCAACTCCCTCCAGTCATACACCGGCGACGGGGGCACCAATGCCTTCGTGACCCGAGTCTTCGTCGTCGGGGCGAGCCTCGTCTACTCCACATTCCTTGGTGGCAGTGGGACCAGGGGCAACGGAGTTGCGGTGGACGCGGTCTCGAGCGGTGTGGGCTGGCACGAGGCCGGCGTAGACAGCGCCACCTATGTGGCGGGTCAGACCTTCTCGAACAGCTTTGTCGGAAGTGCCTCAACCACCAACTTGGGCCCAGGTGGGGGGCTCGACGGCTTCGTGGCAAAGCTCACGGCCCCGACCCCGCCGGCGCGCGGCAACTATGCCATTGCTTACGACCCGGTCCGCCAGGTGACCGTCCTCTTCGGCGGCTTCAACGGGTCAAATCCCTTCGGCTCCAACTTCTACAACGACACGTGGGAATACGACGGGTCGTTCTGGACACGGACGGCAACGGGTCAGTTGCCGACCACGCTTCCGTTCCCACGCTACAACGCTGCCATGGCGTACAGCCCAGCTGACGGGCGGATCATCCTGTTCGGCGGTATCGTGCCATGTGGTGAGTTCATCATCTGCCCGGGCGGCGACACCTGGGCCTACGACGGCACGAGCTGGACGCAGCTTTTGCCCGCTGCCGCGCCGGCCCCGCGCAGCGCCTTCGGAATGGCCACCGACAGCCAGCGCTCGCGGGTCGTCCTCTTCGGCGGCCAAGGAATAAACGGCTTGTACAACGACACCTGGGAGTGGACAGGCAACGCGTGGATGCCGACCCTGCTGGGTTCGCTACCGCTTTCCTCCGGCTCCACCTGCATCTCGGGCGCCCTGCCGGATCCGCGTGCCTACGATTCGCTGACCTACGACTCGGCGCGGGGGCGCACCGAGCTGTTCAGCGGCACCACCGGGACCTGCGACTTCAACGACGTCTGGGAATACGACGGCTTGGGATGGCGAATGGTCTCCTCCGCAGTTCCGGGTTTGCGCGGGAATTACGCCCTGACGTTCGACTCCGTCCGCGGACAGACGGAACTCAGCGGCGGCTGCCTCGGCGGCAGGCCCGTCTACAGCGATACCTGGGAGTGGGACGGCTTCTCCTGGACGGACCAGACGAAGACCTACGGGTCTCCAGGCCCGCGCTTCAACGTGGGCATGGTGTACGATGCGGCGCGCCAGAAGACCGTCCTCTTTGGCGGGACGGCGCAGACGCCATGCCCGCCCTTCTCATCGACGCCGACGGGCGACACCTGGGAGCTGGTGGCGCCGGGCTCCATCTCGAGCGGCAACCCGCCTCGGGCATCGCTCGCCGGCAACCTGCAACTGACCGCGGACGAATCCTCGATCCCAGCCGGCGCCGCGACCGTGCCGCTGAGCAGTATCCCGCCCTCACGGCTGCCTGGCCTCGTCGATGCGCCGGCGGCGGCGCCTATCGGATCGACCCCAATCGGATCCACGCCCATCGGGTCGACCCCCATCGGCTCCACGCCAATCGGATCCACGCCCATCGGGTCGACGCCCATCGGCTCAACCCCCATCGGCTCGACCGACCTGTCGTCGTCACCGATCGGATCAACGCCGATCGGGTCCACGCCCATCGGCAGCACGGGCATCGCCGGCCTCGGGCTGGACACAGCCTTCAACGGGTCCAACCCGCTGAGTTACCTCCTGTTGTCGGCGCTCCCATCGGTGAACTGGGATCAGGTTCTCGCCGGGAGCGCCCTCGCCGGACTGCCCTTGCAAACGCTGACCTTGCAGCAGGTGTTCAAGGATCCCGTGGCTGGTCCGGCCTTTAGCAAACTCTCACTTGCACAGAGTGGTCTTGCGTCCAGCGTCCTCCGCGGGACGCGGCTGGTCTCGGTCCTGCTAGGTCCGACGCTGTTGAGCTCTATCCCGATTCCTGATGGGCAAGCCACCTGGTGTGCCGAGTTCGTCCTGAAGAATCCAAGCTTCGCGACCTGTCTATCCGGCGGCGCCGGGATAACCCCTTCGACCACGACCTTGTTGGGGGCGGACATCGTCGGCGCGCCAATCGGGTCGACGCCAATTGGCTCCACTCCCATCGGCAGCACACCGATTGGTTCGACTCCGATCGGGTCAACCAATATCTTCGGAACGCCGATCGGGTCTACGCCCATCGGGTCGACCAACATCAACGCCACTCCGCTGGCGGCCATCGTGATCGCCAAGATCACGCCCAATCCGTGCGCAGTCGTGGCCTGTCCGCCGTTCGCGCCAAACAGCACGCAAACGCTGGGATATGCCCTGTCGCAGAACGCCATCCTGCCATCGGCTCGGATCGAAGACCTCGGAGCCGCGCTCAACGGGATGACGCTCGGTGAGCTGATCCCGGGCCTTCTCCCACTGTCCGATTTTGCCTGGGAGCAGACCAGCATCGACGGCATGCAGGATGTGGCGCCGGTAACGGTGCCGGGCGTCCACTACCACGTCAACTTCGACCTGGCGTGCGGCGAGGTCCGGCCTAGCTTCTCGATCAGAGTCTCGCTGCCAGCTGGCTTCCGCTATATGGCCGGCACCAGCCAGGTGAGCGTCGCGGGCGGGCTGGCGCAGGCCGTGGCCAACCCGGCGGGCGCCCAGGCACCGCTGACCGACAGCGCCCAGACCCTGCTGTGGACGGCGTTCCCGCCGACCCCGTGCGCCGGGCAGATAACCGGGACCCAGCATGTGACGCTGAACTTCCAGGCCCAGCCCGGGTTGGACCTGGGCACCGGGATGGCCTCGGTCAGCCTCATGACACCTGGTGTCCTGACCGCCACCGGCCAGGCCCCCGTCCTCGTCACCCGAAACTTCCAGGGCAACACCACCGCGAGCGGCGCCCCGGTGATCCAGAAGGACCAGCTGGTGATCGGGCACGTGGGAAGCGTCGGCGACGTCGACTACTTCAAACTTCCGGTGCCGGCGCCGGGGACCCATGTCAGCATCTACTTGAGCCATATCGCCCCGCCCGCCGATCTGGACCTGGTGGTCAGTGAGTCCGCCACCCAGACGCTGCTCTCGAACCCGATCGGGAGCACCCCCATCGGCAGCACACCGAT
>DASQAY010000010.1:0-3904 GCA_035635515.1 Candidatus Eiseniibacteriota bacterium
AATGGATGGATTCGGCCCGTTCACAATACGAATCATGGCGAACCGGCTAGCACACGAGTTAAGTCCCTACCTCCTCGAGCACAAGGACAATCCGGTCGACTGGTATCCCTGGGGCGAGGAGGCCCTCCAGCGCGCGCGGGCCGAGGACAAGCCCATCCTTCTCAGCATCGGGTACTCGGCCTGCCACTGGTGCCATGTCATGGCGCGGGAGTCGTTCGAAGACGCCGACACCGCCGCGCTGATGAATCGCTTTTTTGTCAGCATCAAGGTCGACCGCGAGGAGCGCCCAGATCTCGACCAGGTCTACATGCGGGCCGTCCAGGCGATGACGGGCTCCGGCGGCTGGCCCATGACGGTCTTCTTGACGCCGGATGGCACCCCGTTCTACGGCGGCACTTACTTTCCGCCCACCGAGCGGCACGGCATGGCGTCGTTCCGCCGCGTGCTGACTAGCGTCGCCGAAGCCTACGGGCTGCGCAAGCTCGAGGTGAGGAAGACGGCGGACCAGGTGCGCACCTTCCTGCAGCGGCCGGTCGTGGATGCCGGTAGCTCGATGGCGGCGCTGACCCCGGCCGTGCTGGACGACGCCTACGCGCAGCTGGCGCGGACCTACGACTCGCGCCACGGCGGGTTTGGGGACGCTCCGAAGTTTCCCCAGCCGATGTTGCTCGATTTCCTGATGCGGACGTGGTTGCGATTGACCCCCTCCCCGACGGTACCAGCCAAGGACGTCCCCTCCCATGTGGGGAGGGGTACGGGACGGGCGCCGGTAGGGGCTGCTCTCGAGATGGTCACGCACACACTTGAGGCCATGGCGGCGGGCGGCATGTACGACCAGCTGGGGGGTGGCTTCCACCGCTACTCGGTCGACGCCCACTGGCTGGTGCCGCACTTCGAGAAGATGCTGTACGACAACGCGCTCCTTACTCGCGCCTACGTCGACGCCTGGCTGATCACCGGGCGCCCGGCGTTTCGTCGAGTCGCCGAGGAGACCATCGGCTTCGTGGCGCGGGAGATGACCAGCCAGGAGGGCGGGTTCTTCTCCAGCCTGGATGCCGACAGTGAAGGCGAGGAGGGCCGCTTTTATGTGTGGACTCCCGCCGAGCTGCAGGCGGTTCTAGGTGTGGAGGAGGCGGATCGCGTGGCGCGCGCCTTCGATGTCACCGCCGACGGGAATTTTGAGGGCCGCAACATCCTGCATGCCGTGGCCCCCGATGCGCCCGAGGTGATGGCCGTGGTACGGCCTTCGCTGATGGCCGCCCGCGAGCGCCGGGTCCGCCCGCACCGCGACGAGAAGATCCTGGCCGGCTGGAATGGATTGATGCTGCGCGCGCTGGCCGAGGCCGGCCGCGCCATGGAGCGCGCGGACTGGCTCGAGCTGGCCCGCCGCAACGCGCGCTTCCTGCTGGCTCGACTGCGGGTCGACGCCCGGATGCTGCGCAGCTTCAAGGATGGCCAGGCGCGGCTTCCCGGTTATCTCGAGGACCAGGCCGCGGTCGCCGACGGGCTCCTGTCCCTCTACCAGGCGACCCTCGAGCCGGAGTGGCTGGCGGCAGCCCGCCCGCTGATCGACACCATGCTGACGGCGTTCTGGGACGAGGCAACGGGCGCCTTCTTCGACACCGCCGTGGATCACGAGTCGCTGGTGGTGCGCCCGCAGGACGCCACCGACAACGCCGTCCCTTCGGGCACGTCGCTAGCCATCGATGTCCTGGTTCGCGGCGGCCGGCTGTTCGACGACGAGCGCTGGATGACTATCGCCACGCGGGTGTTCACAAAACTGGCCGGCGTCGCGGCCCGAGCCCCGGGCGCCTTCGGCCGCCTGCTGGCGGCGCTCGATCAATCCCTGGCGCCGCCCCACGAGCTGGCGCTGGTGGGCATGCGGTCCGACCCGGCGCTTAGGGCGCTGGCGCGGGTGGCCAGCCGGCGATATCAGCCCAACCTGGTGGTAGCCCAGGGCAGCCCGGGCGAGGCACCTCCGGTGCCCTGGTTGCGCGACCGGCCGCCCCTGGACGGCCAGGCGACCGCCTACTACTGCGAGGCCTTTGTCTGCCAGGCGCCCACCGCCGATCCGGCCGCCCTGGAGCGGCAGTTCAGCCGAGCGACGTGACCCAGTCCTGGTACTCGTCTGGGGTGTTGAGGTTGCGGAACGAGCGCAGCTCGGGGTCAACGCGGCGCAGCTCCGCGGCCTCGACATAGCGGACGCGGATCCCGTCGAGCAGCGCCGTGACCCGCCGGTCGCCGGCATCCAGCATGGTGAGGATGCGGGCGGCCAGACTGGCGCGGTAGACGGCGCACAGGCACTCTGGCCTCCTATCCAGCCGCGGGACCACGGCGTCCACGTCAGGAGCCAAGTCGAAGAGGAGCTCCCCGACGCACGGCTCCACGTCCGGCAGGTCGCAGGCGACGATCCAGGCGAGGTCACCGGATGTAGCGCCCAGGCCGGCCGCCATCCCGGCCAGGGGCCCGGCGCCCGGCCGGGCATCGGGAACCCAGCGAACCGCAGGGATAGAGAGCGCCGGCCCGCCGGCGACGATCAGCTGGTCCACGACCGGCGAGAGGCGGTCGACGATGCGCTCCAGGAGCGTGCCGGCGCCGGTAGGCAGGTGTGCCTTATCCTGCCCCATCCGGCGGCTCTGGCCGCCGGCGAGGACGATCAGGGTGCGGCTTTCGCCCACACCCGTAGCGTACGGGTCTGGCTACTGGCCCATGGCGCCGGAGATGTTGCAGAAGACGTTCTGCACCTGGTTGCCGAGCACGATCAGCACGACGATCACCACGACGGCGATCAACACCAGGATCAGGGCATACTCGACCATTCCCTGACCTTCCTCGGAGCGCAGGACACGACAGACCGAAGCAATACGGGTGCGTAATGAGTCCATCCAGAGATAGCAAACGCCTGGAGGGTAGCAAACCGTATTGCCGCGGTCCGGCCGTTACCGATCCGTTACGGTGGCGATGCGTGGACGCCGGCCGCCGGAGGGGCGCCGCCGCAGTGGGCATAGAGCGCGTCATAGATGGGGAACTGCAGCTCCAGGAGCCGCTCGTCCGAATGGCCCAGGGCGGACAGGCCATGGGCCACCGCCTTCAAGCCAGCGGCCTCGGGGGCCAGGTCCGGCCGGTCGGTGTCGGCCCCGCGCACGATCAGCCGAAGCCGCTGCAGGGCTGGATCGGCCTCCAACTGGTAACGACGGACGAAGGCATCGAAGCTGCACTCTTCGCCGTGATGGCCCAGGTCAGCCCCCTCCACGTCGTAGGGCGTGGCGCCCTCGCGCGACGCCACCTCGGCGACCTGGTCTGGCGGAACGAACAGGAAAGCAGCCTGCGGGTCGATGAACCGACGGATCAGCCACGGGCACGCCACCCGGTCCACCTTGACCCGAGCGCGCGTCACCCATTTCATCCTTTCAGGGACCCGGCCAGCAGCCCGCGCACGAAGTAGCGCCCGAGCACGATATAGACCACCAGCGTCGGCAGGGCGGCCAACAGGGCGCCCGCCATCTGGATCTCGTAATGCTGGAGCAGACCGCCGGTGAGATTGACCAGCCCCACGGTGATGGGCTGCTGCGGCGGAATGGTCATCAGGACGGCAAACAGGAACTCATTCCAGATGCTGGTGAACTGCCAGATCATCACTACCACGAACCCGGGGATCGAGATGGGCAGCATGATGCGCAAGAAGATGCCGAGCACGCTCGCGCCGTCGATCTTGCCGGCCTCCAGGAGCTCGGTGGGGACGGCGGCGAAGTAGTTGCGAAAGATCAGGGTGCAGATCGGGATCCCGTAGACCACGTGGATCAGCACCAGGCCGGGAACCCCCCCGTACAGCCCGATGGAGCTCACAAACTGGAACAGGGGGATCAGGATGCTCTGATAGGGGATGAACATGCCGAAAAGCAGC
>DASQAY010000011.1:0-16851 GCA_035635515.1 Candidatus Eiseniibacteriota bacterium
CCCTGTTGGCCACCTGCCGGGTGTCCGGGTCGCGGATGCCGCTGATCCCCTGGGTGACCAGGTCGGAGGTCACGTCGCTGAAGAAACGTGGCGTGCACCCCAGGTGGGTGCAGATCAAGCTGATGGCATAGAAGCCGTTCGGGTCTCGATTGATCACGACTCGCTTATCGGTGAGCACGGTGGTCGACCCCAGGGCGTAGTCGGCCGGCAGCCCGGCCTTGAAGGCGGCCGGGTCCTCGTACAGCACGTTCGGGTTGAGAAAGCCTCCCGACCCATCCACGCCGGTCTTGCCCACCGGCGGTGGGCCCAAGCTCTCCCACAGCGCGATGGCGCTGCCGACGGTAAAGGCCCCCCAGCCGGCGATGGAGAAAAAGCTGCGCCGCGACATCTCCCGGCTGTCCTCGATGAGGCGCTTGATGTCCTGCATCAGACGAAGGGGTTATGCGCGTTGGGCGTCAATACGGTGGCGAAGATGATGGTCGATGCCATGATGATAAGGAAGAGAAAGGCGACGAGCAGGCATCCGAAATCCGCCTTGATGGCCTCCAGCGCGCCGCGCACCGCACGAGAATAGCAGAGCGCCGAGCCGAGTCCATCAGGCCGTCACCCGAGATGAGCCCGGGTCCCCCGATCGGACGACGCAGATTGGGATGCGGGGCGAGACGAGCCGAAGGAGGCGACGAGCACGGGAGGGAGCGCATCCGTCGATGCGTGACCGAACGCGCGCAGGAGACGACGCCCGGATCGGCCGCATCCGCGCCCAAGATGCGAGTTCGACGCGGGGGACCCGGGCTCAGCCAGCCTCAGGAGGCGGCGGCGGCGCGCCTCGCCCGGCGGGGCCTGGCCGGCGCGGCCAGCAGCTGGGCGCGCTTGTGGATGTACTCCTGGACCAGGGAGATGACGGTGGCGTGGCTCCAGGTCAAGGGCGAGACCGAGATCGGCGCCCCGGAGTACGGGTCGAGCTGTTCCGGGAGCACCCCGCTGGGCAGGGCCGCGGCCGCCACCCAATCCAGGATTCGGGCCGCCGCCTCCAGCTCCGTCAGGGTCTTCGCCCGCGCCACCAGCCACTGCGCATACCACATGGTGCAGATGAACCAGGGGTTTCCGGGGACCTTTTCGATGTCCTGGCTGAGCTTCCAGTAGTAGTCGTCCTCGTAGCGGGCGATGCCGCCGACGGGGGTCTGGCACCACAACCGCTGATAGACGGCCTCCATGGTGGAGGTGATCTTGGGATCGTCGGCGGCGAACATGCCAAAGTAGAAGAGCCCGTAGAGACTGCTGTCGATGGTCAGGTCCTTTTCCACGGACCCGTCCTCGGTGAGCACGATGCGTCGCAGGAATCGGTTTCGTTCGGGATCGAACAGGTACTGTTCCGTCGCCTGCTTCATGGCCGCCGCCACCTCGCGGTAGCGATTCTCCAGGGCCGTTTCGCCATACAGGGCGGCGAAGTTGGCCGCGGCCTGCAGCCCGGCCCAGACGGCTGCCACCGTAAAGCTCATGATGCCGCGCCGTTCTTCCCAGAGATCGTAGCTGGCGTCCGGTAAGCCGGTGTGCGGGTCCCGGTAGCGGGCCAGGAACTCGGCCGACCGCACGATCAGCCCCCGATAGTACGTCTTGACGAACTCGAAATCGCGGTGCACATCGTAGTGATGCCACAGCGCGAAGAGCACCGCGCCCGTTTCATCCTCCTGGATCGGGTACTGGGGATTGCCCGCGCTGTCGATCCAGGGATGCCAGCTGCTGCCCGGCTCGCCGGCCGGGGTGTACTTGTGCAGGAAGAAACCCTCCGGGGTGACGATGCGGGCGCAGAGATCGATGAAGCGCCGGGAGACCTCCATATAGCGGGCCTGGTCCATGGCGTACGCGACCAGCGCCCCGTCGCGGGGCCACATGTAGCTGTAGTGGTCGCGCGCGTCCTTGACACCGTCGGAGTCGTTGGCGGCCACGATGGCGCCCCCGTTATCCACCTGGGTGCGCACGATCAGCAGGCTGCGCCGGTAGAGGTTCGCCACCTGCGGGCTGAGGTTGGCGAAATCGCGCTCTTCCTTGTTGACCCACGCCGGCCAGTAGGAGCGCGTCCGCTCCAGGAAGAACTCCGGCCCGCGCTGCACGACCATCTCGGCCAGCGCCTGGAGCGCGGTGAAATCCTGGGCGGCCAGCAACCAGTGGTACATCACAGCCGTCCCGCCCGCCGGGAGGGTGCCCAGGTGGGCGGCGGCCGTCATGTCCACCGACCCCTGCTCGATGGCGTTGTTCCCGAGCTCGCCATCCTCGGCGTCGCGCCAGGTCCCCTGGGCGCCGCCGACGTCCTTCTTGCCGCAGGCGAAGCGGTCCAGCCCAGTGCGATCGCCCACTTTCTGCGAGACGGCGAAGTAGCGCTGGCCTTTGTAGGCGACCAGCGCCCGGATCGCTGGGTAGTACATGGCCGTGTCGCCGACGCCGATGCCGTAGATGGTCCACGGATAATGAAAGAACAGCCGGACCTCCCGTTCCGGGCCGAGGTTCTCGACCCGGACGCGCCGAATAAACAGGTCACGGCCGAGATCGACGGCGTCATTGAACGTAACCCCAATCTTGAGTTGGGGATGTTCCAACCGGACCTCGGTGACCAATGTGTCCTGCGCGTACCGGAGCTCGCGGGTCCAGGCCGCGTCGTCCAGCCAGACGAAGGCATCACCCGCCCACACCCCAAAGCGGCAGGCATCGCCGGACGTGTGGTTCTCCTGGCCGACCCGCGGGTAGTAGATGTCCCGCAGCTGATAGGCGCGGTCAAAGTTGATCAAGAGCGTGCCATTCCCAATGGGTAGGTCCCGCGGCACGCGTACACCATAGCAGCCGACGTACGATGAATCAGTGGCTACCCGAGAACGTTCCGACCTGCTGACGGTGTTGTCCCGCCACCGGACCGATGCTATCGATATCACCGAGCTGGTACAGGAGCGGGTGACCGAGGCCGGCGTCGGGGACGGCCTGTGCACGGTCTACGTTGCGCACACCACGGCGGGCGTCTTCATCAATGAGAATGCAGACCCGGATGTGCTGCACGACCTGCTCGCCACGCTGGATCATCTGGTGCCCTGGGAACGGAACTACCGGCACGCCGAGGGCAACGCCGCCGCCCACATCAAGGCCAGCTTGATCGGAACGTCGCAGTCCATCCCGGTGCGCGCCAACCGGCTAGCGCTCGGCCGCTGGCAGGGGATTTTCTTCGCCGACTTCGATGGCCCCCGAGAGCGCCAGGTGCACGTGAGCGTGATCGGCCGCTAACGGGGGGAGTCAAGACACCAGGCCCCAGCCGACGATGTACCGCTCACGCAGGGCCGTCGCCGTCGATGCGGGAAGGACCCCGGCGTCGGGAAGCTCCTCGACGGTCATGGAGGAGGTTCGGGCCCTCGCCGCGCCGACTGCGTCGGCGGTGAGGAAGTTCGCGCCGGTCTCTCGAGCGTAGGGCGGCCCGAGTGCCCGAAGACGGGGGGCTTTGGCCCCCCATCTTCAAGAGCTCCTTATGGCCGGGTCGCGCTGTCGACCGGCTTGGCTTCGGCGCTGACCGGGATCTTCACGCTCTTGGCCCCAGCCGGCTCGGCCTTGGGCACGGTGATGGTCAGCAGGCCGTTCTGGAACTGGGCCTTGCTCTGCTCAGCGCGCGCCTCCTCGGGCAGCGTCACCCGGCGGCGGAACTTGCCATAGAAGTTCTCGCGCAGCCAGAAGTTCTCCGGGTGGCTGTTCTCGGGTGCTGTGATCTCACCCGAGATGGTGATGGTGCCACCGTCGAACGTCACCTCCACGGCGCTCGGATCGACCCCGGGCACGGCAGCCCGGATGACCCAGTCCTTGTCGGTCTGGTAGACGTCGAGCGGGAGATAGCCGGTTCCCACCGCGGCCACCGTCCGTCCGGTCGACATCCCGGCCCCGAACGTATCGCCGAACAGGCGATCCATTGCACTGTGCAGGGACATCAGGTCACTCAGCGGAGACCAACGTACGAGGTTTGCCATGTTTCCTGACCTCCTTTCGAGGAATTTCCGGTGGCCTTCTACCCCTAGGGCGGCGGCGCTAAACCCGCCGCGCGGCGAACGTGTCTCGAATCTGTCGCGGGCCGTAACTACCGCGGTTTAGCCGGTATATACTATTGGACTCTCGGGGCGGGAAGTCGGCGCGAGGCCCTTCATGCAGAGCAGCATCAAATCCGTTGGCACCTTTGTGCCGGACGGCGTCCTGACCAATTTCGACCTCGAGAAAATGGTCGAAACATCCGATACCTGGATCCGGGAGCGAACCGGAATCAAGGAGCGGCGAATTGCCGCGCCCACCCAGACCACCACGGATCTTGCCGTCGCGGCCGCCCAGAGCGCGCTGGGCGCTGCCGGCCTGCGGCCACAGGACACTGACCTGATCGTGCTCGGCACCTCGACGCCGGACTCGTTCTTCCCCTCGGGGGCTTCCCTGGTCCAGCAGCAGCTGGGCGCGCACGGTCCGGCCTTCGACGTGCAGGCCGCCTGCACCGGGTTCCTGTACGCCATCAGCGTTGCCGATCGCTTCGTCGCCAACGGGCAGGCGCGCCAGGCCCTGGTGATCGGCGCCGAAACGCTGACCAAGATCATCAACTTCAAGGACCGCGGCACCTGCGTCGTCTTCGGTGACGGCGCCGGGGCGGTGGTCCTGGGTCCGGCCTCCAACGGCGGCGGCATCAAATCGTGCGTCCTCCACTCCGACGGGTCCGGGGGCGATCTCATTTACGTGGCGCCCGGCGAGCCCAGCCCAGAGGGCCGCGGCCATGCCGAAATCCGGATGGACGGCCGCAAAGTGTTCCGGTTCGCGACGGAGATCCTGGCCGAAGTGACCCTCGAGGCCCTGGCCAAGGCCGGCGTGCCGCTGGAGAGCGTGCGGCTGATCGTCCCCCATCAGGCCAACGCCCGAATCATCGAGGCGGCCGCCAAGAAGCTGGGGGTGGGCCCCGGCGTGATGGCGAACAACATCGCCTGGTACGGCAACACCTCGAGCGCCTCCATTCCGCTGGCCCTGAAGGACGCGGTCGTCGAAAACCGGCTGCAGCCCGGCGACCATCTCGTGTTGGTGGGGTTTGGCTCTGGACTGACCTGGGGCGCCTGCGTCATTGAATGGGAAGGTGCGCCGGCTGGCGGCGCCTGAGTCATGTTCCGCCAGAAGCCGCGCTACGTCGCGCTGCCGCAAGCCGCCCGAACGACGGTCGGTGAAGAAGTCGACCGCCTCAGCTGCCCCAAGTGTGAGATCGCGCTCGAGCCCGCCCGGCTGGAGGCCGCTCATCGCGTCTGCTACCGGTGCGGCTACCACTTCCGGTTGCGCGCCGGCGAGCGCATCGAGATGTTGCTGGACCCCAACACCTTCCAGGAGGAAGGCCAGGACGTGGTGGCGACCGATGTGCTGGGCTTCATCGACTCCCAGCCGTATGTCACGCGCATCGAAAAGAGCCGGGCCGAGACCGGGCTGAACGAGGCCGCCGTCTGGGGTGAAGGGGTGATGGGCGGCCATCGTGTGGTGACGGTGGTCCTGGACTTCGCCTTCATGGGCGGCAGCATGGGCGCCGCCACCGGGGAGAAGATCACCACCGCCATCGAACGGGCCGTGGACCATCGACTCCCGCTGGTCATCGTGTCGGCCTCGGGCGGCGCTCGCATGCAGGAAGGCGTCCTGTCCCTGATGCAGATGGCCAAGACCTCGGCAGCCCTGGGCCGGTTGGCAGCCGTGCGGGTTCCGTTTTTTTCTTTACTGACCGATCCGACGATGGGCGGGGTGACCGCCAGCTTCGCCTCGGTGGCCGATGTAATCCTGGCCGAGCCGGGCGCCATGATCGGGTTCGCCGGCTCGCGCGTCATCCAGCAGGCGACCTACGAGACGCTGCCTGATGGGTTCCAGACCGCCGAATTTCTTCTTAAGCACGGCATGATCGACATGGTGGTCCCCCGGGCGGAGCTGCCCGCGACGTTCCGGCAGCTTCTAGATCTTTACGATCAGCAGCCGGTTGAGCCGGCAGAGGCACCAAAGCCGGCCTCCACGCCGGCGATCGTCCCGTGAGCGCCAACGGCTCCGGACCCGCCAGCGCCTGGACCCAGGTCGAGCTGGCCCGGCATGTCGACCGTCCCTATTCCCTGGACTACATCCAGGCCATCTTCCGCAACTTCACCGAGCTGCACGGCGATCGGCTTTTCGGCGACGATCACGCGTTGATCGGGGGGCCGGCCAGCCTCGATGGCCAGACCGTGATGGTCATCGCCCAGCAGAAGGGCCGCACCACGGCCGAGCGCGCGCTCAGGAATTTTGGTATGGCCAACCCCGAAGGCTATCGCAAGGCCCTGCGGCTGGTTCGGCAGGCAGAGCGATTCCAGTTCCCGATCATCGCCTTCGTGGACACTCCCGCTGCCTTTCCCGGCGCGGGCGCGGAGGAGCGCGGCATCGCCTGGGCCATCGCCGAGAACCTGGTCGCCTTCTCCCAGCTGGCCGTCCCGATCGTGACGCTGGTGGTGGGCGAGGGCGGCAGCGGCGGCGCCCTCGGCATCGGCGTGGGCGACCGGCTGCTGATGATGGAGCACTCGATTTACAGTGTCGCTCCGCCGGAGACCTGCGCATCGATCCTGTGGCGAGACATCAGCCACAAGGTCGAAGCCGCCGAGGCCTTGAAGCTGACCGCTCGGGATCTCCACGGGCTGGGCTTGGTGGACGAGATCGTGCCCGAGCCTCCCGGCGGAGCCCAGAACGACTATGGGCTGGCGGCCGATGCCGCCGGGGCGGCCGTCCGCCGGCACCTCTCCGCGCTGACGGCGATCCCGATCGCGCGCTTGCTGCAAGAACGCTACGAGCGGTACCGCCGCATCGGACTCAGCCCAACCAAGCCCACCGTGAAGACCGTGCGCCGGGCCCGGCAACCCTAGCTTTCCGTAAGCTCAAGTCATCGCAAAGTCAGTCGGTCAGCCCGTGCGGGAACTCGTCCCCCGTCGCCAGCGCCTCGACCCGGAAGTCTTCCGCCTCCCGGTGGAACGCATCCGCGAGGGCTACTACAGCGACGTCTACTTCAACCGCACAGTGGACGTGCTGACGGCCGACCAGCGCCATCCGCACGTCCTGATGCAGGTCTTCCAGAAGCAGCAGGCCGTGGTGGGCGGGATGGATGAGTCACTGGCCATCCTCAAGCTCTGCTCCGACGACTTTTCCCAGCTGCGCGTGCACGCCCTGTACGACGGCGACGCCATCGGCCCCTGGGAGACGGCTCTGACCATCGAGGGTGACTACACCCTGTTCGCCAGGCTGGAGACCGTCTATCTGGGCGTGCTCTCCCGGCGGACCAAGGTGGCGACCAATGTGCGTCGGGTGGTCGAGGCCGCGGACGGCAAGCAGGTGATTTTCTTTCCCGCCCGGCACGATCATCACCTGGTCCAGACGGGTGACGGCTACGCGGCCCACGTCTCGGGCGCGATCGGGGTGTCGACCGATGCCCAGGCGTCCTGGTGGGGCGGGCGGGGGGTGGGGACGGTGCCGCATTCGCTGATTGCCGCCTACGACGGCGACACCGTGCTCGCCGCTCGCAAGTTCGCCGACCACGTGACCGACCCCGCCGTGAACATCATCGTGCTGGTCGATTGGGAAAACGACTCCGTGCGGACGTCGCTGGAGGTGGCCCGCGCCCTGGGCCCCCGGCTCTGGGGCGTCCGGCTCGACACGTCAGAGACGATGGTCGATGCCAGCGTCGTTGAAGTGATGGGAGATTTCGATCCGCGGGGGGTTACCCCGCAGCTCTGCCGCCTGGTCCGGCACGCCCTCGACCGGGAGGGATTCGACCATGTCCGGATCGTGGCCAGCGGCGGCTTCACGGTGGACAAGATCCAGCGGTTCGAGCGGGAGGGCGTGCCCGTCGACGCCTACGGGGTGGGCTCGGCGTTCTTCCAGGGCGCCTACGACTACACGGCGGACGTGGTCATGGTCGAAGGCCGGCCGCGTGCCAAAGCCGGACGCCGCTACCGGCCCAACCCGCGCCTGGAACCGGTGACCTGAGGCGAACTGAAATGCCAAATGTCACGATCGTGGTCGACGTCCTCAACGGCTTCACGCGGGAAGGCAACCTGGCGTCACCACGGTGTCTGGACGCCATCCCCCGAATCCAGCGGGTCATCGACGAGCGGCTGCGGGCGGGCGACCAGCTGATCTTCCTGGCCGACACCCACGATAAAGACGATTTGGAGTTTGAGATCTTCCCGGTGCATTGCGTGCGCGGCACCCATGAATCCGAAGTCGTGGACGAGCTGCAGAAATATCTGGCCGGCGCCCGCCTGATTCGCAAGCGTCGCTATTCGGGCTTCTTCGAGACCGACCTGGAGGCGGTCCTGCGCCAGCTTCGCCCGGTGGAGGTGACGGTGATTGGCGTGTGTACGGACATCTGCGTGCTGCACACCGTCGCCGACCTGCGCAATCGAGACTACAAGGTGATCGTCCCGGCCGATGCGGTGGCGACCTTCGATGCTCCCGGCCACCCGGGCGACGAGGTGCAGCGATGGGCGCTGGCGCATATGCGCGGGATCCTGGGCGCCACGATTCGGGAACCGGCCGAAGTGTAGCGGGGCTTAGCCTTAGCCTAGCCTCGGCCGGCTTTGAGGGACTCTATCTCCCTGGTGAGCTCCTCGACCCGCCGCTCCAGGGCGGCGACCTGCTCGCGGGTGGCCACCGGCACACTGGCCGAGGCATTCCGGATGCCCTCAGCCACCGCCCGGCTGAGCTCGTCCCGGGATTTGCGGGCCTGTTCCTTGAGCTGCTCGAGCATCTTCTTGCCCTCTTCCCGGCTGACCTCGCCCCGGTCCATCCATTGGCGGACCAGCCGCTCCCCCTCCTCGGTGGCCCAGCTGGCGGCCCCCAGCATGAGGGTGAACGTGTCGCGCATCATCTCCCGCAGCCGGTCGGCGGTCGTGGTCGCTCGTTCGGTGTCTGGCATGGCTTTCGAATCACGCTACCATGAACCCGGGATGCCGATCTACGAGTACCGGTGCCCGGACTGCGGGAAGCGGCAGACGATCCTGTTTCTGACGTTCGGCCAGGTCGAGGCGCACCCGGCCTGCCCGGCCTGCGGCGGGCGCCGCCTCACCCGCCTGATCTCGCGCACCGCCCAGGTCCTCTCCGAGGACAGCCGCATGGAGAGCATGGCGGATCGGGCAGACCTGGGCGATGTGGACGAGAACGATCCCCATAGCGTGGCCCGCTGGGCGCGCAAGATGGGCCAGGAGCTGGGGGATGACGAGATGCGCGAGGACCTCGATGAGGCCGTGGACGAGCTCGAGGAAGGGGGCCACGATTTCAACTCCACCGACGAGCTTGATGCCTAACTGATGCCACGGATTGCACACGTCCAGGCTCGCGAGATCCTCGACTCCCGGGGAAACCCCACCGTTGAGGTCGAGCTCAAGCTGGATTCCGGCCATCGCGGGACGGCGGCCGTGCCCTCCGGAGCCTCAACCGGCGCTCACGAGGCAGTCGAGCTCCGAGATGGGGACCCAACGCGGTATGGCGGGAAGGGGGTGCGGCAGGCCGTCGCCAACGTCAACGGCGAAATCGCCCACGCCGTCACTGGCCTGGACCCCACCGGCCAGCGCGCCCTCGACGAGCGGCTGATCGCGCTGGACGGCACCGCCAACAAGTCCCGGCTGGGAGCGAATGCCATCCTCGGCGTATCCCTGGCTACCGCCCGGGCGGCGGCCTCGGCTGCCGACCGGCCACTCTGGATGTGGCTGGCCAGCGAGCAGGGCCCGCGCCTGCCAGTCCCGATGATGAACATCCTGAACGGCGGCCGGCACGCCGACACCAAGGTCGACTTCCAGGAATTCATGATCGTCCCGGGCGGCGCGCCGACCTTCGCCGAGGCGCTGCGCTGGGGCGCCGAGGTCTTCCACGCATTGAAGGCCTTGCTGCAGGAGCGCGGGCTGAGTACCGGACAGGGTGACGAAGGCGGCTTCGCGCCCGAACTCGGGAGGAACGAGGACGCCATCAGCCTGATCCTGGAGGCCGTTGAGCGCAGCGGCCACCGGCCAGGGGCGGAGATCTTCCTAGCGCTCGACCCCGCCACCACGGAGCTCTACCGGGATGGGCAGTATCACCTGGCGGGCGAAGGCCGCACCCTGGACAGCGACCAGCTGATCGATCTCTGGGCCGACTGGTGCGCTCGGTATCCGATTCTTTCCATCGAGGACGGGCTGGCCGAGGACGATTGGGATGGCTGGCAGCGCCTGACGGCGCGCCTCGGCGACCGGGTGCAGCTGGTCGGGGATGATCTCTTCGTGACTGACGTGGCTCGGCTCCGCCGGGGAATCGAGTCTGGCGCGGCCAACGCCATCCTGATCAAGCCCAACCAGATCGGAACGCTCACCGAGACGCTGGACACGATGACCGTCGCCCGCCGCGCCACCTACGGCGCGATCGTCTCCCATCGGTCGGGTGAGACCGAGGACACATTCATAGCCGATCTCGCCGTGGCGACCGGCTGCGGCCAGATCAAGACGGGGGCTCCCTCTCGGTCCGAACGGGTGGCCAAGTACAACCGGCTGCTGGGGATCGAGGCGTCTCTGGAGCACAAGCTTGGGGCCCACCTCTTTATGGGACGCAGCGCCATTCGCGCTGGGGCGCTGCATGGCTAGGCGCGGCGGCGGCTTCCCGCCGGGGTTCTTCGACTCGGAGGAACCCCCGATTCGGCGCGTGCCGCCCCAACCGGCGTTCCCGACCATCCGGCTCTCCCCCTTCCTGATCGGGTGGATCGTCCTGATCGTCCTGCTGGTGCTGTTCCTGTTCCTGCTGCAGCCGTTCGCCACCATCTACACGGACTGGCTCTGGTTTCGCGCGCTGGGGTTCGGGAGCGTCTTCGGCACCCGGTTCCGGGCCCAGCTGTTGACGTTTTTTGTCTTTGCTGTCGTTTTCTGGGCCTTCGCCGGGGTCAACGCAGCGGTGGCGTTGCGGTCGGGCCGCCGGCTCTCGACCATCGGCATCCGGCAGCGCGTCACCCGATCGCCGGGCGTGGTCTTCGCCGGGCTGGCGGTGTTCCTGCTGGGGTTGATCTTCGCCCGCATCGCCGCCGGGCAGTGGCAAACCATCCTGACCTTCCTGAACCAGATGCCCTTCGGCACCCAGGATCCCGTCTGGCACAAGGACGTCGGGTTCTACGTCTTCACCCTGCCCCTCTACCGGTTCCTCTGGGGCTGGTTTCTGGGTGCGGTGATCGTGGTCGGGCTGGGCGCCTTCGCCCTCCACGCGTCCCGCACCGGGCTGCAGACCTTCACCCTGACCCCGCGGATCATCCGCCACCTATCGATCCTGGGCGCGCTGTTCGCCGCCCTGCTGGCCTGGAACTACCGGCTGGACCTGTACGAGATCCTGCTGAGCAAGCACGGCTTCGTCTACGGGGCCGGCTACGCGGACCTGGCGGCCCGGGTCCCGGCCTACTGGATCATGGTCGGCCTGATGGTGCTGGTGACCATCGGCCTGCTGCTAAACGCCCGCCTGGCGCTGGTGGCCCCGCTCGTGTTTGCGGTCGTGGGATGGCTGGGCGCCCAGCTGCTGCTGTTAGTCATCTTTCCTGGGATCATCCAGCGCTTCGAGGTCACGCCCGACGAACTGCATCGGGAGACGCCCTATATCGCCAACGAGATCGCGTCCACCCGGCAGGCCTATGGCCTGGCCGGCATCACGGATACGCCATTCTCGCCGCAGGCGGCGGTGACGGCCGACCAGGTCGCCCGCAACCCGCTGACGGTGCAGAACGCCCGCCTCTGGGATCCGCAGCTGGCGCTCCCCCAGGTGTTGAGACAGAACCAGGCGCTGCGAACCTACTACGACTTCGACCCGAAGGACGTCGCGGTCGACCGCTACAACCTGAACGGGACCTACCTGCAGCTATTGCTGGAAGCACGGGAGGTCGCGCCGCTGAATCTTCAGGCATCCGCCCAGACCTGGGTGGGCCTGAAGCTCCAGTACACGCATGGTTATGGCGTGGTGGCGGCCCGGGCCAACGCGGCAACCGACCAGGGCCTCCCGGTGCTCACCCTCAAGGACATCCCGCCGGCGGGGCAGCCCGAGGTGACTCAGCCGGGCATCTACTTCGGCCGGCATACGAACGACTATGTCCTCGCTCATTCCCACCAGCCGGAAGTCGATGGCGCTGATTCGTCTACACACTGGAGCGGCTCGAACGGGGTCGCGCTGTCATCGGCGCTCCGCCGGCTCGCCCTCGCGGTCCGCTTCGGTGACCTGAACATCCTGCTCAGCAGCGAGCTGACCCCGGACACCCAGGCGCTCTTTCGGCGGCGGGTCCAGGACCGCGTCGCAGCGCTGGCCCCCTTCCTGCAGTTCGACGCCGATCCGTACATCGTGGTCGTCGACGGCAAGCTCTACTGGATCCAGGACGCCTACACCGTCAGCGACCACTATCCCTACAGCCAATCCAGTAACGACCCGATTCTGTTCCCGGGTGTGAACTACGTTCGCAACTCGGTCAAGGCCGTGATCAACGCCTACGACGGCAGCACCACCTTCTACCAGATCGACCAGAAGGACCCCGTCATCCGGACTTATGCCGCCATTTTCCCCGGGCTCTTTCGACCATTCGCGGAGATGCCGGCGGGACTGCAGGCCCACATCAGGTATCCACGAGACCTGTTCAGCCTCCAAACCCAGATGTTCCGGCTCTACCACATCACCGACCCCGTCGTCTTTTACACGAAGCAGGACCTCTGGGACATCGCCACCGAGAGCCTGCAACCAGGCGTGGCTCCAGTCGAGATCCGCCCGTTCTACGTGATCATGAAGCTGCCCGGCGAAACACAGGAACAGTTCTTCACCATCCTGCCCTATACGCCGTACCAAAAGAACAACATGATCGCCTACCTGGCGGCCCGCTCAGACCTGCCCAACTACGGCAAGATGCTGGACTTCCGCTTCCCGAAGGCCAGCTTGATCGTCGGGCCGCAGCAGGTCGAGTCCAACATCGACCAGGCACCCGCCATCAAGTCGCAGTTCAGCCTCCTCAACCAGTCGGGGGCGTCGAATCTGATCCGCGGCAACCTTCTCGTCCTGCCCATCGAGAACTCGCTGCTCTATGTGGAGCCCATCTACCTCCAATCGGAGAACCTCAAGATCCCCGAATTGAAGAAGGTGATCGCCGCCACTGGGGAGCAAGTAGCGATGGAAGACACCCTGGACAAGGCCCTGGCAGCCCTGCTCGGAACGGCGCCACCGACACAACCGGGCCCCACCGGCCCGCCGGCCACCGGAACCATCGCCCAGCTGATCGCCTCGGCGAACCAGCATTACCTGACCGCCCAGACAGACCTGACCCAGGGCAACTTCGTGGGCTATGCGCAGGAGATGAAAATCGTCGGCCAGCTGCTGGCACAGCTGCAGCAGCTCACCAGCGGAACGGCCGCCTCCCCCAGCCCGAGCGCCTCACCGCACTAGCCCGGTTCTCAGGCTCCTCTCAGGTGGCTTTGTCTTTGGCCTCATCCGCCGGCGCGATCCTGTTCTTTGACAGGAACGATAGAGATGGGCAACACACTTCACAGCCTGATCGACTCGGTGGCGACAGCCGGCACCGTCTACGGCTGGCGGCTGGACGCGGTCCTGCTGACGGGAGCCCTCTGGATCGCCACCTCCACCGCCCGCCGGCTGGCTAGCGCAATCGCCTGACCCGGTCCCAATCGTCAGGCGTGTCGACGTCCTCGCCAGCCCGGTTTTCGAACTGGACCTCGATCACGGCGTCGGGGTGTCGATCGGCCACCAGCCGTCCTCCACCGTCTCCCGTCAGCTGCCTTAGCTCGCCAAGGAACTTCCGGTCATAGACCTGGGGGTTCCCGGTGTGGTCTCCGTAGCGTGACACGACGATGGCGCCGGGCCGGTACGCGGAGATCAGCTGCTGCACCTGGGCGGCCTCCAGGAAGGGCAGGTCGGCAGCCGCGATCAGGACGGCGTCCGCCGACTGCGGCAGGCCGTCAAGCCCAATTCGTATCGACGAACTCAGCCCGTCCTCTGGATGGGGATTGACCGCCAGTTGCACCGGCAATCCGTCCAGGGCTTCGCGCAGGCGCGCATCGTCCGACACCACGGCGATCAGCGGCCCGAGTCCGCCGGCCACCAGCGCCCGGGCGGCGCGCCTGACCAGGGCCTCGTCCTGCCAGGGCTCCAGCAGTTTCTGCCGGCCGAACCGGGTGGAGAGGCCGGCGGCCAGCAGAATGCCCGGGATCAGGTGTCGACCGTGTCGAAGGCGCCGTACGGAGGGAACCGAAAGCTCATGTCCTTCGACAGCAGGCCCCCGTGCCCCAGGCTGGTGAAGTCCCTGGCCTGCACGCGGGTGCCGGTGAAGAGCCGGGGCAGAATCAGGTCGAGCACCGTTGCTTTCGAAAACATGCCACAAGCGGCGACCCCAAACACCGGGACCGTCCCCAGGTACGCCAGCCAGACGGCGCTGCCCGGATGGGCAGGCGCCCCCTGCCGCTCCATGTGGGCTCCCAAGCGGCCCAGTGCCACCAGCGTGGGATCGAGCGGATCGGTGGCATTAGCACCAGCTGTAAGAATCAAGTCGGCGCCGCCCACCAGCCGGCGCAGCGACGCAGTCACGGCCTCGACGTCGTCGGCCACGTAATCGATCCCGATGATGCTCGACCCGAACCAGGCGACTTTCATCTGGAGTGAGCTCTGGAACTTTTCGCGGGCCGAGGACTCGAGGCGTTCTCGAACCAGCACCCCCACCCGCATTGGCTTGAATGACACGACCTGGACGATGCCGAGACTGCCGGCGCAAACCCGCTCGGCCTCGACCAAGGTCGATTCAGTCGTGACGAACGGCGTGATCTTGACGCCGGCCACGGTTTTGCCCTGCGAGACGAGTTGGCCGTCGAAAAGGGTAAAGACGGAGACGTCCTGGATGCTGTTCAGCGCGTTGAGGCGACCGATGTCGACCCGCAGAATGCCGTTGAGCTCGGCGGCCAGCCGCATCTGGCTCTCGACGGGGCCGTGCACCGCGATCCCCGAGCCGGCGACGGCCGCCGCCAGCCGGCGCGCCGCGGCGTCCTCATGGATGTCGCCCGGGTCCAGCCGGACCACGTGCAGCTCGCTCGGCCGGGCGCGTTCAATGAGCGGCAGATCCTCCGCACGCAGGATGCGTCCCTTGGGCAGCAGCACCCGGTGGTGGTCGTCCGGCGCCAGGAGCGTCTCCGCCAGCACCGACCCATCGATCGCCTCGGCGCTCAGGCGGGTTCCGTCGAGCGCGACCGGGGTCATGCCCCGGACTTCATGGGCCCGCCCGCCTTGCCGTGCCGCACGGCGACCATCTCGCTGAGGATGGCGAGCGCCGTTTCCTCTGCGGTCTGAGCGCCCAGGTCGAGGCCGATGGGGGCGTGAACGCGCTCGAGCTCCTCGGGCGTGATCCCGGCAGCGACCAGTCGGGCCACCCGATCGCGATGCGTCTTCCGGCTGCCGATGGCGCCGATGTAGCGCGGATGTCCGGCCAGGGCAGTTCGGATCGTCGGGTCGTCGAACTTGGGATCGTGAGTGAGGATGACGACGTAACTGGACGCGTCCATCGGCATGCCGCTGAGCACCTCGTCCGGCCAGGCGTGGATGACCTTGTGGGCGCCGGGGAATCGGCCCGCGTCCGCAAACTTGGAGCGGGCATCGACGATGGTCACCCGGTAGCCCAGCACGGTGGCCAGCCGCGTCAGCGGGATGGCCACGTGCGAGCCGCCGAAGATCAGCAGCTCGGAGGGCCGGGGAAACGGCTCCAAGAAGAGTCCATCGCGTCGTTCGGGCGTCTCCCGCTGAAGAAGGTCCCGCACCGTGGGGTCCGCGCCCGTGAGAAGCCGGCGCGCCCCAACCTGGTCATGGGTGGCCGTCTCCAGCACGACGGGACGCTCGGCCTCCAGGGCCGCTATCAGGTCACGGTGAATGTCCGTAAGCGGCTCGACCAGGATGTCGACCTCACCGCCGCACGAAAGGCCCACCGTCCAGGCCAGGTCGTCGCTGACGCCATAGTGAAAAAGCTGCGGCGCGGCTCCCTTCAGGACGGATTGAGCTTGCTCGAAGACTTCACCTTCCAGGCAGCCGCCGCTGACCGAGCCGGCGATCTTGCCGCTGGCGCTAATCGCCATTCGCGAGCCCGCCGGCCGCGGCGCGCTGCCCCACGTGCTGACCACCGTGGCCAGCGCAACCCGATCGCCTGCCGCGAGCCAGACGCGGACGTCTCCGAGAACGTCCCGCATAGATCGAAGTCTAGTCCTCCGGTCCTCGACGAATTTCGGTCAGGCGGACCGAGCGTGTGCCGCGACCAGCTTCACGGGCGACACCAGTCCCCACCGGCCATGCTCCGCGCGCCGGAGGCCCCAGCCCCCTTCATGGACCATCCGGTGGTGGCGCCGGCAAAGCAGCACGAGATTCGGCAGTATGGTCGGCCCGCCCTTGGTCCAGTGCTGGAGGTGATGGCCGTCGGTCCACTGCGGCGGGCGATCGCAGCTGCCAGCCACACAGGTCCGATCCCGCGCCTCCACCGCCCGCCGGGTGGATGGGGGGATGCTCCGGGCGGCGTGGCTGATTTCGGCCTCCAGCTCGCCCCGGCCGGTGATACGGGTGAGCGCGGCATCGCAGGCCAGCCGGCGGACGGTCTCGGCCGGCACCGACCCGCCAACTTCCAGTTCGCCGGCCGGGGCGCCCGGCGTCCCCAGCAGGGTGTCCAGGCTGGCCCGGATGACCAGGTGCGGCCGCGGCCCCGCGCCGGTGGCTGACCAGCCGGCCTTGCGCCGGCAGAGGTCGACCAACGCGTCGGCGCGCCGCTGGCCGGGGGTGCGGTCGTCGTCTTTGCCGGGC
>DASQAY010000012.1:0-3007 GCA_035635515.1 Candidatus Eiseniibacteriota bacterium
CCTGAAGCTGGCCGGGCTCCTGCCCTACCTGGAGCAGCTGGGCTTCTACCTGGTCGGCTACGTATGCACCACCTGCATCGGCAACAGCGGGCCGCTGGCCAGCGCCGAAGTGGAGGCCACCATCGAGAAGAACCGGCTATACACCGTGGCGGTGCTCAGCGGCAACCGCAACTTCGAGGGCCGGATTCATCCCCTGGTCCGGGCCAGCTACCTGGCGTCGCCGCCGCTGGTGGTGGCGTACGCCCTGGCGGGCACGGTGCGAACGGACCTGTCGGTGGATCCGGTGGGAACCGGGAAGGATGGAAAGCCCGTCTACCTGCGCGACCTGTGGCCTTCTCCGGAGGAGGTGGCGGCCACGGTGCGCGACTGTGTGAAGCAGGAGATGTTCCAGCGCGAGTACGAACATATCTGGGACGGGGACGAGTACTGGCAGCGGATGCAGGCGCCCACCGGTCCGATCTACGAGTGGGACAGTAAGTCAACTTATGTGCAGGAGCCGCCCTTCTTCGAGGGCATGACGGCCACCCCCGCCCCCGTACAGGACATCGTGGGCGCCCGGGCCCTGGTGGTGCTGGGCGACTCGATCACCACCGACCACATCTCGCCGGCCGGCAGTATCCCGCCCGCCAGTCCAGCCGGGAAGTACCTGATCGAGCACGGGGTGGACCGCATCGACTTCAACAGCTACGGCGCACGCCGAGGCAACCACGAGGTGATGATCCGGGGCACCTTCGCCAACATCCGGCTGAAGAACTTCCTGACTCCGGAGCGGGAGGGCTACTGGACCGTGCACCTGCCGGACGGCGAGGAGATGACCGTCTACGACGCCGCCGTGCGCTACGAGCGAGAGGGGATCCCGCTGGTGGTGCTAGCCGGCAAGGAGTACGGGTCGGGGAGTTCCAGAGACTGGGCGGCGAAAGGTCCCAAGCTGCTGGGAGTGCGGGCCGTGATCGCCGAGAGTTTCGAGCGGATCCACCGCAGCAACCTGGTGGGGATGGGCGTGCTGCCGCTGCAGTTCGCCCCGGGGACGTCGCGAGAATCGCTCGGGCTCAATGGCCGCGAACGCTTTACCATCCGCGGGCTACAGGCTGGGCTAAAGCCAGGCCAGATCTTGGAGGTGGAAGCCCAGGGCGAAGGTGCGCCCCAGCGCTTTCGCGTTCACGCGCGGCTCGACAACGAGACCGACGTGGAGTACTTGCGGAATGGGGGCATCCTGCCGATGGTCCTCCGCCACCTGATGGCCTAGCTCAAAATCTCCCTCCGCCTTGGGGGGGAGGGTGGGGGTGTCTCCTGAGACCCCAACCCCAACCTCGTTCTGGACATGTATCTCGAAACTAGGAGGGAAAATGTCAACGGAAATGCCGCCATCGAGACCTGAATCTGGGGCCGCCGGCAAGCTGCAGATCCTGGCCACCGAGCACTGGAGCCTGCTCGCGACCCGCTCGCTGACCTATACCGAATCCTTAAGCCGGGTGACCATCTTCCTGGCCATCCTTTCTGGGGCGATGATCGCGCTGGCCCTGGTCGCGCAGGCTGATCGATTCGGTCCAGTCTTTATTGCGATCGCCATCCCCATGCTCACCCTGGTCTTGTACGCCGGCATTGCCACCATCGGCCGCCTGATGATGCTCAATCGCGATGACTACCGTTGGGTGATCGGCATGAACAGGCTCCGGCATGCCTACCTCGAGCTCCACCCGGAGCTGGAGCCTCATTTCATTGCCAGCCCGTACGACGACTTGCGTGGCGCACTCCAGACGCTTGGCATCGACGACCTAACGGCGGGTCGCCGGCCGGGGTCGCTGTTTCATTTGCTGCAAACACTGCCGGGCATGCTGACCGTGATCGTCGCGGCGGTCGGCGCGGCCATCGGGGCGCTGGCCGCCCTTGCAATCGGCTTTCCACCGCTGGGCATGGTCCTGGCGGCCGCTGCCGGGTTCGTGCTGGTCATGGTGTTGATGGGAATCTGGAGCCGCCGGTCGGTCAGACGATTGACCCCGAGCCTGCAGCCCCGATTCCCCTCGCCACCCTCCGCCTAGTCTTCCTGGTCCACTGCGACCCGGCTGGCGCCTCCGCGGATGTCCAGCTCGTAGCGGTCCGCGGCCGTCGCATAGTCCGGGCTCTCGAGCTCGATAGGACCGCCGATGGCTCCCAGGTACTGGCGGTCGAGTCCTAACTTGCTGGCCCCGCCTCGGATCTGGATGCGGGCCGCGACACTGGCCGGCCGGTGAATTCTGAGATGGCTCACGCCTCCCGACACGCGGATGAGGACGGTGCCGTGTGGCTGCGGCAGCCAGAGTTCCGCTTGGCTGATCCCGCCCACCACCTCGAAGCCGAGGAGATCGAGCTGACGAAGGTCTGCCGCCAGGTCCGAGACACCGCGACGGATTTCGATCCGCCAGGGCACGACCGGATTAAGCGCGATGCGGGCCCGGGCGCGCGTCCAGCCGAACAGCCTGAAGCGCGGATACTCGATCAGCACGTCGGTCCCAACCCGCGAGACGACAGGGGTCGGGCCGCCGAACTGAGCTGTATACAGGTCGGTCAGTAATGGGTCGCCGGCGATGTTCACGTTTGACGCTCCGCGGACAAACTCCAGCCGCCCCGGCACGACCGGTCCGGGTTGTGGCGCGGAGCTGAGCCTGTTGTGGTCGATAACTGCGTTCATTGCATTTCTCCTGTGATGAGGTTGGATGGGAGAGAGACCCCCCTCCCCGCAAGGGGGAGCGAAACAGGGGAGGACACTGGGATGGGATTTACGCGACCGAGGCGGACTCCTCGACCAGGCTCGTGTCGAGCTGGGTCACGCTGTGGGCGCGAACCGCGAAGCAGCTCAACGCCACCACCACGAGCACCGCGATGGGGAGCGCGAGCGTCGGCCGCATGGCGATCACGAACGCATTGGTGAACACGTCGTGGGCCAGTTGCTGGAGCTGATGGACGACCGAGGACGGAACGCCGGCCGGCAGCTGCAGGCTGCCCCCGGTCTGCCCGCGCCCGACCTCGA
>DASQAY010000013.1:0-1688 GCA_035635515.1 Candidatus Eiseniibacteriota bacterium
TCGCAATGGAAACGGATTCGCCGGGCCGCCGCCGGGCGAAAACTGCGGCGCTCCAACGACTGACACCAGGCGGAAGAATGCCAGGTCCTCCGGCAGCCCGCCTCGGCGTGGCGAGATCTGGCTTGTCTACACTCCCGGGCAGCCAGATGACCCCCATCAACCACGACCAGCTCTGGTTGTCTCGGAGGATGTTCGGAACCGCTTGCGCGACGACCTGATTGTGATCCCAGTCTTCTCGACTGGCCGGCTCGGACCTACGCGTGTCCCGGTCCCGGCAGGCGTTGGAGGGCTTCGTCGTCCCGGTGTCCTCTTCTGCGAGGAGATCGCCACGGTCGACCGAGACTTTCTGGTCCGAGGCCCGCTTGGCGGTGAGTTGCCCGAGATGCTGTTACGACAAATTGTCTTCGCCGTCCGGCGGGCGCTGGGTGACCTCGTGGTGGATGCCTAGGACCTTGGTATCGGGCGCCAAGAGGTAGGCGATCTTACCGATACAACAATCCGTGCCGGCCGTATAGCCTGAAGCTGATGGACCGGCCGGCAGGCGTCAAGATCGGGGAAGTCAGCCGGCGTACCGGGCTGAGCGAGGCGACCATCCGCCTCTGGGAAGAGCAGTATGGGTTGCTCACGCCCGCGCGCTCGTCAGGCCAGCAGCGGCTCTACTCCGAGAATGACGTCGAGCGCATCCTGTACATTCGCGAGCTGATCAGCCAGCGCGGCTACAGCCTGCAGTCGGTGGCGGGCATCCTGGATGAGGCCAGGCAGCATATCCCAGCCCCGCTCCATGACCTGCCACGCGCCGAGTCCGCCGATCCCCAGGCGAGCCGTCTGACCCGCATGGCGGAAGAACTGCGCCCCTATCTCGAGGACGTGTACCTGCGCATGGCCACCCACCGCGACCAGATTCGCGAAGGCCAGGTGCTGGCGCAGGTCCACAGCATGGTGGCCAGGTCGGTCCAGGACGTCACCTACGCCGGGGCGGCCAGCACGCTGGTGTCCGGGTCGGCGGCGCTGCTCGGCAACCTCCGCACCACCCTGGCCCGATACGACCGCGCTCAGGACGTCTTGCGATGGGTGGCCACCGCCGTCGGTGACGACCTGGTAGAACCGAGCCCCGAACCCTGGCCGATCAGCTTCCTGGCTCCCGCGGACACGCGACGGGCCTTCCGAGAGGGGCAACCCTTTTACCTACCATCTGTTCCGCGGGACGAGCTCACCCCCGAGGCCGCCCGCCGGGTCAGGGCGCGCGGGGTGCAGAGCGTCTACGCCCATCCACTCAGGGCGGCCGGTGAGGTCATCGGCATGCTGGTGGTGAGCAGTCGCCGCGTGGATGGAGTCAGCTCTGAAGGGCGCCAACTGTGTGCCCGGGTTTCCGCCATCAGCGGACCGACCCTGGCCTATCTGGCGGCGCGGGAAACTCCGGCGGCCTTCGTTTAGCTTAGCTGTACCAGCCCACCACGTCGACGATCACATCGACGGAACTGAAGGCGTTGTACAGGTCGATGGCGCCGGTGGCTCCGAGCTTCACGACGACCAGGTTGGGAACCGTCAGCCCGGTGACGTAGTTCAGATCGGAGGCCAGCGGCCTGGGGGCCCCGTCCGGCCAGGCGGTCAGGAAACTGGCGGCGGTCGGGCTGGTGACCGTCACGTTCAGCACCACCGCGGTGGGCGCCACCGGCGCGCTCATGGCC
>DASQAY010000014.1:0-3230 GCA_035635515.1 Candidatus Eiseniibacteriota bacterium
ATGAACGGGTAATGTCCAGGCCAGAGCGAGAACTCAAGGCGATGCGGCAGGCCCAGCGGGAGGAGGCCGCCCACCGTCAGCGGGCCGCCGAACGGCGCAGCCTTCTGATCATCGTTGGAGTGCTGGCGGTAGTCGCCGTGGCGATCGCGATTACCGCCCTCTACCTGTACAACTCCACGCCGCGCCACCTGACGTTTCAGTCGGTGGCCCATCCCGAGGCCGTCGGGCAGGTCGTGCCTGGCGAGGGGCAGCAACACGTCCAGGTCGGCACCCAGGTCACCTATCAGCACCAGCCGCCCACCTCGGGCTCGCACTATTCCCAGGCCGGCGTGGCCCCGGTGGCATGGCAGACCATCGGCACCATCCAACCCGAAGTCTGGGTTCACAACCTGGAGCACGGCGGGATTGTCGTGCTCTACAACTGCCCCAGCGGTTGCGACGACCTGCAGAAGCAGCTCACCACCTACGTGAACAGCATCGTGCCGGCCGAGCCCCAGTTCGGCGAGTACAAGATCATCATGAGCCCGTACAGTCAGGGCATGGGCACCCACAAGGTCGCGCTGCTGGCCTGGGGCCGGATCGAGTTTCTGGACGGCTACGACCAGGCCAAGATCACCCAGTTCTACGAAGCCCACGTGGACAAAGGACCCGAAAGAATCCCGTGATACACTTTGCAGTCGCCCCTGCGGGCGCCTGAACCATGTTTGCCATAGTTGAGACCAGCGGAAGGCAGTTCCGAGTAGCGGAAGGCGACCGGATTGTGGTTGACCGGGTCGCCGCCAAGGTGGGCGAAACAGTGCGCCTGGATTCGGTGCTGATGGTTGCCGGTGGGGCGGACCCCGCCATCGGCACGCCGTTCATCGCCGGCGCCGCGGTGGAGGCCACCGTGGTCGCGCATCGGTCCGGCGACAAGGTGATCGTGTTCAAATACCGACCGAAGAAGCGGGAGCGGCGCAAGGTGGGCCACCGCCGGCTGCTCTCCGAGATCCGGATCGGCGCCATCCGTCGGCCGGGGCAGGCCGAGTCGACCAGTGACGAACCAACCCAGATCACGCCCGCGCCGGCAGGCCGGAAGCGGACGGCAGCACGCAAAGAAAAAGGAGCCACCCATGGCGCATAAGAAGGGAGCCGGCAGCTCCCGCAACGGCCGTGACAGTGTCGGCCAGCGGCTGGGCATCAAGACCGGGGCCGGCCAGACCGTCCGGGCTGGGACCATCATCATGCGGCAGCACGGGACCGTCATCCGGCCGGGCGTCAACGTCGGGATCGGTCGCGACCACACCCTGTTCGCCCTGGTCGACGGCGTGGTTCGGTTCGAGCGAACCGGCCACGACCGCAAGCGCGTCTCCGTCCTGGCTGAGGCGAGCAGCGAGAAGGCGACCGCGGCCAGCAGCGCCGCTTAGCCCACAGCCCAAATCCACCGAGTCGAACTCGCATCTTGGGCGCGGGGCGAACGATCGGGGCGTCGTCTCCTGCGCGCGCTCGGTCACGCATCGACGGATGCGCTCCCTCGCGTGCTCGTCGCCGCCTGCCGCTCGTCTCGCCGCGCATCCCAATCTGCTTCGTCCGATCGACGGATCCGGGCTGTGCGGCGATCCGCGAAGGCATCCGCGTAATCTCTTCTCGTGTTCACCGATCGGGCCAAGATCTTCGTCAAGGGGGGCGACGGCGGGGCCGGCGCGCTGACCTTTCGCCGGGAGAAACACGTCCCGCGCGGTGGTCCTGACGGCGGCAGCGGCGGCAAGGGTGGCGATGTCGTGATCGAGGTGGCCGGCCATCACAACACGCTGCAGGACTATCGCCACCGCCACCACTTCGCGGCCGAACCGGGGGGCCGGGGCGCCAAAAACCGCCGGCATGGCCGCCAGGGCGCCGACCTGGTCCTGCGCGTCCCGCTGGGCACCCTGGTGACGGATGAAAGCGGAGCGGTGCTGGGTGATCTGGTGGTTCCCCGGCAGCGCCTGGTGGTGGCGCCCGGCGGCCGCGGTGGGCGCGGCAATGCTACCTTCAAGACCTCCACCCACCAGGCGCCGCGTTTTGCCGAACTCGGCGCGCCGGGCGAGAGCCGCTGGTTGACCCTGGAGCTCAAGCTGGTCGCCGATGTCGGCCTGGTGGGGCTGCCTAATGCCGGGAAGTCGACCGTGCTGGCGGCGGCCAGCGCCGCCCGGCCCAAGATCGCCGACTACCCGTTCACCACCCTGGAGCCAGTGCTGGGCGTGGTCGAGATCGATCCCGAAACCAGCTTCGTGATGGCGGATGTCCCGGGCTTGATCGAGGGGGCGCATCAGGGCGCAGGATTGGGGCTGCAGTTCTTGCGGCACCTGGAGCGGACGCGCCTCCTGATCCATGTGCTCGATGTCAGCCAGGGCGCGGCCGAAAAACTGTGGACCGATTACCAGCAGGTGCGCGCGGAGCTGCGCAAATACAGCGCCCAGCTGGCCCGCCGCCCCCACCTGGTGGCCTTGAACAAGATGGACGCGGTCCAGGACCAAGCGGCCGTGACGGCGCTGCGCCAGCGACTGATGCGCGCCCGCCGGCGGACCTTCACCCTCTCGGCCGCCACCGGAGAGGGGGTCCGCGAGCTGATGCAGGGTGCCGCCGCGGCGCTGCACCGCGCCCGGACCCAACCGGCGGAGAAGCCGGTCCCCGCGCTCAAGGTCTATCGCGGGCCGGCGACCGCGGAGCCCTTCTTGATCGAGCCCATCGAGGGAGGATTCACGGTCTCCGGCAGCCAGCTCGAACGGCTGATTGCGATGACCGATCTCACGAACCCCGAGGCGCTCTCCCGATTCCAGCGGACGCTCGATCGTTGGGGATTGACCGAGGCCCTGGAGAAGCACGGCGCCCGCGGTGGCGAGACGGTGCGGATTCGCGACGCGGAGTTTATCTACGACCCGCGCCGCTGAGCCGGTGACCGGCATCCTGGGGGGGACGTTCGATCCCATTCATGCCGGCCACCTGGCCGCGGCCGAAGCGTTGCGCAAGGTGGCTGGGCTGGAGGCCGTCTGGCTGATGCCCAACGCGGAGCCGCCCAACCGGCCTCCCGCAACCGCCTCCCCGAGCGATCGCCTGGAGATGGTCAAGCGTGCCATCGCGGGCCACCCCGGCCTGGTGGCCTCGGACCTCGAGGTCCGCCGGGGCGGCACGTCGTACACGGTGGACACGGTGCAGGAGCTGGCCCGCGTCTTCCCCAAGACGCGGTTCGCCTGGCTGATCGGCTCCGACCAGGC
>DASQAY010000015.1:0-10910 GCA_035635515.1 Candidatus Eiseniibacteriota bacterium
CGGGAAGACGTGGTGGGGCGTGCCGGCCGCCGCCCAGACCGTGTCGTACTGGAGCAGGTCTCGGTCGAGGTAAGTGGGGATGGGAGCGGGGAAGCCCACCGGCGGGACGCCGCCGATGGCGTACCCGGTGGCGCGGCGCACGGCGTCGGCATCCGCCTTGCCGACCGCCGATCCCACCAGCCGGCTCAGCTGGGGCAGGGCCAGCCGGTTCGCGCCCGAAACCAGGGCCAGCACCGGCTCAGTCCCGGACAGGAAGACCAGCGATTTCACGATCTGCCCGACTGTGGTGCCGATGGCCGCCGCGGCCTCGGCCGCGGTGCGCGTCGAGTCCGGAAACTGGCGGACCTCGGCGGTGACGCCGCGCGCCCGAAGGGTGGCCTGCACGCGCGACGGCGGCGACACGTTCTCGGTCGACCGATCCACCACGTTGGTATAATGCCGAAAAGCCAACCGTCCTGAGGTACACGCATACCCGTTGAGGAGTCCACTTCGACCGACCCGGGAGCCGCAGGCGTGAGCCTGCGAGCGCCGGTCGCGCCGAAAGTCCAGGACTGGCCCCCCGAGACCCACGAGCTGGGTCGCTTCAAACGGGCCCGCCGCGCCTATGGTTTCGACGAAGTGGCGCTGGTCCCGGGTGGGGTCACCATCAATCCCGCCGACGTCGCCATCAGCACCAATCTGGGCAGCCTTCGGCTCCCGGTTCCGATCCTGGCAGCGGCCATGGACGGTGTGGTGAACGTGCCGTTTGCCATCGCCATGGGCCGGCTGGGCGGCCTGGCCGTCTTGAATCTGGATGGGCTGCAGACCCGGTACGACGATCCGGACCGCATCCTGGCCGAGATCGCCGCCACGCCGGCCGATCGGGTCAACAGCCGGCTGCAGGCCGTCTACCACGCGCCCGTGCAGGAGCGGTTGATCGACGAACGGATCCGGGCCGTGAAACGGGAGGGAGTCCTGGTCGCGGTCTCGACGGTGCCGGCCTTCGCCGCCCGGCGGGCTCGGCTGGTCCAGGAGGCGGGGGCCGATTGCCTGGTGGTGCAGGGCACGGTCCTGACCGCGCGCCACCTCTCCCAGTCCTACGAGCAGCTGTCCTTTGAACGCCTGACCGCCGACCTGGCGATCCCGGTGGTGGCCGGAAACTGCGTGGAGTACCACGCCGCGCTGGAATTGATGCGCACCGGCATTGCCGGCATCCTGGTCGGGGTCGGTCCGGGGGCGGCCTGTACCACCCGGGGCGTGCTCGGAGTTGGGGTGCCGCAGGTGACAGCCACCAGCGACGTGGCGGCCGCCCGGGAGGCATACCTGGAAGAGAGTGGCCGTCGGGTGGCCGTGATCACCGATGGGGGGATGCGGGTGGGCGGCGATGTCTGTAAGGCCTTTGCTGCCGGTGCCGACGCGGTCATGATCGGCTCCATCTTTGCCGGGGCGCACGAGGCCGCCGGCCAAGGCTTCCACTGGGGTATGGCGACGCCCGACGCCAGCCTGCCGCGGGGCACCCGCATCCAGGTCCGTCGCCGGGCCGGCCTCAAAGAGATCCTGGTCGGGCCGGCCACCGTAGACGACGGCAGCCAGAACCTGGTGGGGGCGCTGCGGGCTTCGATGGGCGTGTGCGGTGCGCGGAGCCTCCGCGAATTCCAGGAGACGGAGATGGTGATCGCCCCCGCGATTCAAAACGAGGGGAAGCTGGACCAGCAGGCGCAGCACGTGGGGATGGGGAGATAGTCGAGGGGAAGACCGTTGCGCCGGCGCCGGCCACCACGCAGGAGTTGGTGCTGGTGCTCGACTTCGGATCGCAGTACAGCCAGCTGATTGCCCGCCGGATCCGCGAGGCCGGCGTCTATTCCGAGCTGATCCCGGGGACCACGCCGTGGGCTACCATCGAGGCCCGCCGGCCAAAGGCCCTGGTGCTTTCCGGCGGCCCGAGCAGCGTCTATGAGCCGGGTGCCCCGCTGTGCGATCCGGCCGTCTTCTCGGCCGGCGTTCCCCTGCTCGGCATCTGCTATGGGATGCAGTTGCTCGTCCACCAGTTGGGTGGCCGGGTGGCGGCCGGCGCGCGGCGCGAGTATGGCGCCGCCCGGATCAACGTCGACGACCCCATGCTCCTGTTCCAGGGACTGGCCACGGACCTGCCGGTCTGGATGAGCCACGGCGATCGCGTCACCGAGATCCCGGCCGGCTTTCGGTCCCTCGCCCACTCGGCCAACTCGCCCATCGCGGCCATGGGTGACGGGGCGGGTCGGTTCGGCATCCAGTTCCACCCGGAGGTGATCCACACCCCGCCAGGGCGCGAGATCCTGCGCAATTTCCTCTACCGGGTAGCGGGCTGCCGGGGTGACTGGAAACCGGCCACCTTCATCGAACAGGCGGTAGCGGCCATTCGAGCCGAAGTCGGCTCGCGCCGAGTCCTGTGTGCGCTGTCGGGAGGGGTGGACTCGGCGGTGGCCGCCACCCTTGTGCACCGGGCGGTGCCCGGCCAGCTGACCTGTCTGTTCGTGGACAACGGCTTGCTCCGGCGGGACGAAGGCCGGCGGGTGATCGACGTCATGACGAGGCACCTGGGCATCGAGCTCTCCAGCGTCGACGCCTCGGCCGACTTCCTCCAGGCGCTGGCGGGCGTGACCGATCCCGAGGAGAAACGGCGCCGGGTGGGCGCCACCTTCATCCAGGTGTTCGAGCGGGAGTCCGGCCGCTTGCGGGGGATCGACTTCTTGGCGCAGGGCACCCTCTACCCGGACGTCATCGAGAGCACCAGCCACGACACCTTTGGGGCCCACCGCATCAAGACCCATCACAACGTCGGCGGCCTGCCCGCCGACCTTCGGTTCCAGCTGATCGAACCGCTGCGCTACCTCTTCAAGGACGAGGTTCGCGCCATCGGCCTCGAGCTCGGCCTGCCCGAGGACATGGTCCATCGCCAGCCCTTCCCGGGCCCGGGCCTGGCCGTGCGGATCATCGGCGACGTAACCCAGCAGCGGCTGGACACGCTACGGGCCGCCGACTGGATCGTGGTCGACGAGATCAAGGCGGCCGGGCTGTATCGGTCGCTCTGGCAGGCGTTCGCCATCCTGACCCCGCTGCAGAGCGTGGGGGTGATGGGCGATTACCGGACCTACGGGAACGTGGTCGCCGTCCGGGCGGTCGAGAGCGAGGACGGCATGACCGCCGACTGGGCCCGGTTGCCGTACGAAGTGCTGGCCAAGATGTCGACCCGCATCGTCAACGAGGTGCCGGGTGTCAACCGCGTCGTGTACGACATCTCCTCGAAACCGCCGTCCACGATCGAGTGGGAATAACGCTGCTCGTCGTCGGGAGCGGCGGGCGCGAGCACGCGCTTGTCTGGAAGGCGGTGCAGAGCCCGCTGACCTCGGCCGTCTTCTGCGCGCCGGGTAACGCCGGCACCGCATCCATCGCGGTCAACGTCGCGATCGCGCCGGACGACGTGGCGGGGTTGGTCCGGTTCATCCGGGAACGCGAGGTAGACCTGACCATCGTCGGCCCGGAAGCGGCCGTGGCCGCCGGGCTGGCCGACGAGGTGGCAGCGAGCGGCCGATTGGTGTTCGGCCCGAGCAAGGCTGGCGGCCAGATCGAGTCCAGCAAGGCATTCGCCAAGACGCTCATGCAGAAGGCGGGCGTACCCACGCCCCCCTTTCGGGTCTTCGAGGATGCCGCGGCGGCGAGGGACTACGTGCGGGGTGAGGGCCGCGCCTTCGTGGTCAAGGCCGACGGCCTGGCCAAGGGCAAAGGGACCCTGGTGCCGCGGGACGTTGCCGAAACGTTGGAGGCCATCGATGAGCTGATGGTGGCGCGTCGGGTGGGCGCCGCCGCCGACCGGGTCCTGCTCGAGGAACCGATCACCGGCAGGGAAGTATCGCTGCTGGCCCTGGTCGATGGCACCCGGGTGGTGCCGATAGTGCCCGCCTGCGATTACAAGCGGGCGCTGGACGACGACCACGGGCCGAACACCGGCGGCATGGGCGCGTACTCACCTCCGGGATTTTTCGGTGACCACGACGTCAGCGCAGCCGTGACCCGCATCTTTGAGCCGGTGGTCGCCGCCCTGCGGGAGGCCGGCACGCCCTATCGCGGCTGCCTCTACGCGGGCCTGATGCTAACCGCGGATGGGATGCAGGTGCTCGAGTTCAACGCTCGATTCGGCGACCCGGAGGCCCAGGTGGTCCTGCCGCGGGTCGACGGCGACCTGATTCCCGCCCTCGAAGCGGCGGCCCGGGGCGAGCTGCCGGCCGACCCGGTGCGATGGTCACCGCGTGCCAGCGTCGGGGTGGTGCTGGCATCACGCGGGTATCCGGGACCGTACTCGAGTGGCGCGCTGATCAGCGGGCTGTCCCGGCTGGAGCCCAACGTGCTCGCCTTTCATGGCGGCACCGCTACCGCTCCCGACGGCTATCGCACCGCCGGCGGCCGCGTGCTCACCTTGGTGGCTCTGGGTGATTCGCTGGCGGACGCTCGCGAGCGCGCCTATCGCAATGTGGGACGCGTCCAGTTCGAGGGCATGACCTACCGCACAGACATCGGCCAGCGCGAAGTCCCCGCGGCAGAACGTCTTCCTTCCCCCGAGGGGGTCGCTTGATGGCCGACGATGCGGGACAAGTCGTCCCCTTCCCTTGGGGAGGGGTAGGGGAGGGGGTGGAATGATGGCAGACCATGCTCCCCTGGTGGGCATTGTCATGGGCAGCGAGTCCGATCGACCGGTAATGCAGCGCTGTGCCGAGATCCTCGATAGCTACGGGATCAGCCACGAGATCGTGGTCCGGTCGGCGCATCGAGACCCCGAAGGCTGTCGCGCCTGGGCCAGCGAGGCCGAGGGTCGCGGCCTGCGAGTGCTGATCGCGGCGGCCGGCGGCGCCGCGCACCTACCCGGCGTGGTGGCGGCCTGGAGCCTGCTCCCCGTGATCGGCGTGCCCATGGCCGGCGGCGCGCTGGGCGGTCTGGACGCCTTGCTCTCCATGGCCCAGATGCCCGCGGGTATCCCGGTGGCGACAGTGGCGATCGGCGAGGCGGGGGCGCGCAACGCCGGCCACCTGGCGGCCGCCATCCTGGCTCGCACCGATCCGGCTATGCGAGACCGGATCGCGGCGGTGCGAGAGAAGATGCGGGATCAGGCGACCCGGACGCCGCCCTGAAAGACCGTCCAGACCCGCCAGAGGGCGCGCGGGTCGGACAAGGGATCCCCGTGGACCAGCACCAGGTCGGCCGCATCGCCCTCTCGCAGCCGGCCGGCATGGTCGATGCCAAGCAGTTCGCCGCCGCGCCAGGTCGCCGCGCCCAGGGCTTCCCACGGTTGCAATCCGGCTTCGACCAGGCACTCGACTTCCCAGGCCAGGTGGCCGGCCCGGACTGATCCGCCGCCGAAGTCGGATCCGGCGGCGATGCGCACGCCCGCCTTCCTGGCTGCCCGAATGGCGTCGTAGGCGGCCTCGCGACGAGCCCGAAGCCGTGCCTTCCCCTCATCGCTAGTGAAACGTTCCAGCCGGGTGGTTCGCCCGAACCCCTTCCAGCTCTCCAGGATGGAAAGGGTGGAGACCAGCGCCACGTGGTTCCGCGCCATGGTGCGGGCGATCTCGTCGTTGAGCTCCATCCCATGCTCGATCGAATCGACGCCGGCGGCGGCGCCCACCCGGGCGCCGTCCAGGATGGTGGCGTGGGCGGTGATCCGACGGCCCCGCCGGTGCACCGCCTCGACGGTGCGACGGACGTCCTCAACAGAGAAGGGACAGGACGCGGAGCGGTTGGCGCCGTCGAGCATGATCTTCACGAAATCGGCGCCGCTATCGAGCTGATGCAGGGCCGCGTCGGCCAGCTCCTTCCCGTCGCTGACGGCGATGGTCATGGGGAGGTAGCCATCCGTCGCGATCCAGGTCCCTGCTACCCGGATATAGGGCTGACCCGCCTGTCCCTGGAGTTCTTGCCTGACGGCGAGGCTGACTGCCCGCCCGTCCTGGTCAGCGGGCGAGCCCACATCGCGCGCCCACAGGATGCCGGCCTGTACCATACGCCGGGCATTGTGCCGCGCCACATCCCGCAGGCGGCCCGGCGGATCGGAGCCCCGGTCGATCCAGTGGCTGCCCCCAGGCATGGTGAGGTGGCTGTGACAGTCGACAAAAGCCGGCACCACGGTCGCCCCGCCGCCATCGAGGACCTCAGCGTCCCCCGGATCGACCGACTCGTTCGGACCGATGGAAGCGATGCGGCCGTCCTCGATCAGCAGGCTCATCCCGACCTGTAGGTCCGCGGACTGTCCGTCGGCGATGCACGTGTCGTGGATGAGCACCCGGGTGGTCATGCGGGAACGGCGGGTCTGGCCGGCGTGCGCTGGCGCAGCCGGACGCCGAGATAGATCGCGGTCAGGATGGGGAGGACCAGAATGAAGATCCCGACCACCGTTCCGATCGTGGTCAGCCACCCCGGTGGGCCCTGGTAGGTGCAGGTCATCGGACCCGTCCCCGTTTGGGCGCAGATCGACGAGCTCGTGTAGCTCCCCGGTCCCCCCAACAGCAGGAAGGATATGCTCATATAGCCGCCCGGCGGGATCAGCGTGCCGATGAGCTTGTCTCGGGTAGTCCAGGCGGAAGACGTCCAGAGGAGAATAACGCCCACCGGCCAGAAGAACGGGGTCAACACCAACGCTCCGATCTCCAGCAGGCCAATGCGATCGGGTTGAGGCGCCTGCACGCCCAGCCGCTCACGGGCCTCGGCAGCGATGTCTGCAGGCTCACCGATCCGGTCGAGAATGTTCAGGACGTCCGCATCGGTCTCGTCGTGCGAGCCCGCCCGGGCCTCGGCAATGTGCCCTTTGACGTCATTGAGCAGCTCGTCCTGGCGCGGTCGCGGCAAGTCCGCGAGTGCGTTGCGAAGCCGGGCGAGATAGCCCTCCACGATCTGATCACCGTGCGGGCCGGTCACGAAGCCGCCGCCGGCTGCAACAGGCGCGCGCCTCGCAGGCGCACAGCCAGATAAGTTGCGCTGCAAAGGGGAAGCACCAGGAGGATCAGCGTAACCGCCAAAAGCACCCAGCGAGGGGGCCCATACGTGGTACAGGAGCTCGAGACGTTGCCGAACGTATCGCTGGAAGTAGTGCACGAACCGCCACTGGCCATCCGGAGACTCGCGAGGATCACCGCGACGCCGAAGTAGCCACCGGGTGGCACGAGGGTGCCGATGACCTTGTCGCGCGTGTCCCAGGCGGTTGATGTCCAGAGCAGGATCACGCCGATCGGCCAGAGCAGGGGTGTGAGGACCACCGCGGCGATCTCGAGGAGCCTGGAGCCCGACCCGGCATCAGGGGTCGCCTGGCCGGCGCGGCGCGCCTGGTACAGGCGAACGGCGAGGTAGATGGCCCCGATTGACCAGACGACGGGGGTGAACAGCAAAAGCAGAAAGAACACGTACCAATGGCTCCAGTAGCCACCACCCACTGCGGAGAGGATGGCGAGGACCAGCACGCCTCCCGGAACAACAACGGTGGCGATCAGTTTGTCGCGCCGGCTCCAGGCCGACGAGAGCCAGACCAGGGCGATGCCGGCGGGCCACACCAGGACGAGGGCCACGATGGCGGCAATCTCCAGCATGCCAAGGGGCACGGGGGGTGGCGCCGGCTGGGCGCCCAGCCGCTCCCTAGCGTCGGCGGCGATATCCGCGGGATCCCCCAGTTTGTCGAGGATGTTCAGGAGGTCGGCATCGGTCTCCTCGGCCAGACCCCGGCGTGCCTCGGCGATGTGGGAGCGCACGTCATCCACCAGCTCGGCCCGGCGAGCCGGCGGCAGAGCGGCGAGCGCCTGCTCCAGGCGGGCCAGGTAGCCGCTGACGATCTGGTCGGCGTGCGGTGCACTCACAGGGTGCCTCCTTTTTCCAGAACGGCATCGACCGTCGTCCGAAATCCCGCCCACTCGTCGCGAAACACCCTCAACGCCCGCTTGCCATCAGCGGTGAGGCGGTAGTAGCGGCGGGGCGGGCCATCGCTGGACTCTCGCCACTCGGTGTCGACCAGGCCGTCGCGCCGCAGGCGGCTCAAGAGGGGGTAGATGGTGCCCTCGCTGGTCAGCATGCCGGTGCTGGCCAGCCCCTCGATCAGCTCGAAGGCGTACCGCGACCGGCCGACCAGCAGGGCGAGCACGCAGTACTCCAGCGCTCCCTTGCGCATCTGGGTGACCAGTCCGTCGGCTGGCATCGGAGTCCACGGTACCACAAAGAACCTTGCCATGCAAGGTATTGGCCTTCTGCGCCAGCTTGGGGACGGGACCCCTCCGCCAACCCAGCCCGCAACGCCGGGAGGGAGGAACCTCTGATGAAGGCGAATACAATTACCGCGTGTCGAAGGTGTTGATCACCGAGACCGTGCTGCGCGACGCGCAGCAGTGCCTCATCCAGGGGCGCTTGAAATTGCAGCACGTCCTGCCCATCGGCGAGACCCTCGATAGCATCGGGTACGAAGCGCTTGACGCCTGGGGTGGCGCGACCTTCACGGCGTCGGTCAAGCTCCTGCAGGAGGATCCCTGGGCGCGACTCCGAGCCATTCGCGGGGTGGTCAAGAAGACGCCCCTCCAGATGCTGATTCGCGGCCAGACCCTGGTCGTGACGCAGCACCAGCCGGACGATGTGGTACGGGCCTTTATCGAGTCGGCCGTGGAGGCCGGCATCAGCGCGGTCCGGATGTTCGACCCGTTGAACGACCTGCGCAACCTGGAGGTGCCCATCGCGGCCGCCAAGAAGGCGAAGGCGCGGGTGATCGGGGCCCTGGTCTACAGTCCCAGCCCGCACCAGGATCACAAGCAGCTGGCCAAGGCTGCCCGCCGGCTGCGCGAGCTCGGCTGCCACGCCATCGGCATCGAGGACGTGGCCGGGATTCTGGCGCCCGACCCGGCGCGGGAGCTGGTCCGGGCGCTGCGCGAGGCGACCCACCTACCGATCTCCATTCATTCGCATGCCACCACCGCGCTGGCGCCCATCACCTACTTCGCGGCCGCCGAGGCCGGAGCGACCAGCATCGACACCGCCCTGTCGGCGCTGGCCTGGGGGTCATCCCAGCCCGGCACCGAGACCATGGTGGCGAGCTTTCGCGACACGCCGTACGACACCAGGCTGGACCTGAAACTGATTGGCCAGGCCAACCGCTACTTCGACGACCTGCACGACGAGTACGAACCGTATCAGGACCCCATCTCCTTCCGGAACGACATGACCGTGCTGGACCATCAGCTACCCACCCCGGTGCTGGCCGACCTCACCAAGACCCTGCAGGAGCGAAACGCGCTCGACCGCTACGATCGACTGCTGCAGGAGCTCGTTCGGGTGCGGGCGGAGACCGGGTACCCGCCGATGGCGGCGCCCATTAATCAGATCGTGGCCACCCAGGCGCTGGCCAATACCCTGAGCGAGCGCCGCTACCAGGTCATCGAGCAGTCGTTCCGCGATTACGTGAAGGGACTGTATGGGCAGCCACCGGGCGAGATCGACCGGACCGTCAAACAACGGGCGCTGGGCGGATCCGAGCCCATCACCATGCGGCCCGCCGATCTGCTCGAGCCGGCCCTGGATACCGCGCGGCGAGAGATGCGACGCCAGGGACTGCCGGCCGACAGTCTCGACCAGGTGCTGCTGTACGTGCTCTTCCCGGACGACGCGCCCGGAATCCTGAGGCCCGAAATCCGGGCCGCGGAAGCGGCCCCGGCGCCGACGCCGGCCGCCGCCCGGTCGCCGGAGCCGGAGGCCGCCGCGGCCGCCAGCGCGGCCCCGGCCGAGGCCGACACCACCCGGGAGTTCACCGTTGAAGTCGACGGCGAGCCGTACCACGTCCGGGTGCGCGGGGCGGCGGCCGTTCCCCCCACCGCCGGGGCGGCGCCGTCCCAGCCCATCAGCGGCGACGGCCTGGTGCAGGCGCCCATGCAGGGGATGGTGGTCAAAGTCATAGTGGCGGCGGGCGATGCGGTCAAGCTGGGCGACGTGGTCGTGGTGCTGGAGGCGATGAAGATGCAGAACGATATCGCGGCCACCGCCAACGGGACGGTGCGCGAGGTCTTTGTCAAAGAGGGCACCATTGTGGCCGCCAACGACCCGTTGTTGACCATTGGCTGAGCCCGCCGTCGCCAAGGTCCTGGTTGCCAACCGGGGCGAGATTGCCCTGCGGATCATGCGCACCTGTCGGGAGATGGGGATCCCCGCCGTCGCCGTCTACGCCGAGCCGGACCGGCGGGCTCCGCATGTGGCCTTTGCCGAGGAACGGATCCTTCTGACCGGCGCCAACCCGAGAGCCGCCTACCTGGACATCCCGCAGCTGATCGCGGCGGCCAGGTCCGCTGGTGCGGACGCGGTGCATCCCGGTTATGGCTTTCTGGCGGAGAACCCGGCGTTCGCCGAGGCCTGCGTGGAGGCGGGCATCACGTTCATCGGCCCGTCGGCGGCGAGCATGCGGGCGATGGGGGACAAGGTGGCGGCCCGCCGCGCCATGCAGGCGGCCGGGGTCCCGGTGGTCCCCGGCACAGACACGGTGACCGACGATCAGGCGGCGGTGGCGGAGGCGGAGCGGCTGGGCTATCCGGTGCTGGTGAAGGCCAGCGCCGGCGGGGGTGGCATCGGGATGCGGGTGGCCAAGACGGTGGATGAGCTGCGACCCGCGGTGGAGGGCGCCCGCCGGGCCGCCCTCTCGGCCTTCGGGAATCAGGCCGTGTATATCGAGAAGTACCTCGACCACCCCCGCCACATCGAGATGCAGGTGCTGGCCGATGCGCAGGGCACCACCCTGGCCCTGGGGGAACGCGACTGTTCCATCCAGCGGCGCCACCAGAAGCTGGTGGAAGAGACCCCCGCGGTCGGCCTGAAAGCGGAGACGCGCACCGCGATGGCCGCGGCCGCGGTCCGGGCGGCGGAGGCGGTTCGATACCAGAGCGCCGGCACCA
>DASQAY010000016.1:0-2793 GCA_035635515.1 Candidatus Eiseniibacteriota bacterium
GGACCGCACAATGTGTGGTCGTTGTCAGGGGCCAACCGTGCTCCACAACGCGTGCAGTGGCGCACCTGATGCTCTGCTGCCATGTGGCGCTCCCTGTCTCCCGGAAGTGCTGATGTCCTATTCGGGGCAGGCCAACGACGCTACCACTACTCATAGCTGGGGATATGCGTCTCGCGTATGCTCCGGATACGCGATGGCCCGGCGCCCTGCGCTGGCCATCGATGCTCGCGGCGAAGTTGGCATCTCGTCGCTTCCGACTCTGCTAGCCGGTCAAGGTCGGGCAGAGGGTGTCCCCGAGGCAGCGGTCAATGGATTTCGGAGTGACGACGTTGCCGTCGGGATGGAGCATTCGGCTCAGATCCGGGCTCTAGCGCCGGCCTTGCGCGCTGTTCTCGGCTGAGCGTCGGCCCAGATTGTGAAACCTGAGAGATATTTCACTCATAAACCAAGCCAAAGTGGTCGAGGTAGTAATTACGGATGAAGCAGGACTATGGGCTTGACCCGGTTTGACGGACATCCAAGATATGGGGCGATGCCCCAGAAAGGATGTCCGGATGACCGAGCATGCAAGGGAGCGGCGACCACGTAGGTCGTTCTCCAAGGAGTACAAGGCCGAGGTGGTCGAGCTGGTCCGCACCAGCGGCAAGACCGTCGCTGCCATCGCCAGGGACATGGACCTGGGCGAGACCGCCGTGCGGGAGTGGGTCCGTCAGGCAGACGTCGACACCGGCCGCCGCGACGGGTTGACCACACCCGAGCGGGAGGAGCTCGCCGCCCTCCGCAAGGAGAACCGGGTCCTGCGCGAGGAGCGCGACATCCTGAAACGAGCCACGGCTTTCTTCGCGAGGGAAACCCGATGAAGCTATACCCCTTCATCGAGGCGGAGGAGCAAGAGCAGCACCCGGTGGCCCCGGCCTGCCGGCTGCTCGAGGTTTCCCGCTCCGCCTACTACGCCTGGGCAGCGCACCGCCCATCGCCCCGCATGCTCACCGACGCGGACCTGACAAGGCGCATAACCAGGATCCACGCCGATTCCAGAGGCACCTACGGGGCTCCCCGGGTCCATGCCGAGCTGGCGGGCCAGGGCATCGCCTGCGGCCGCAAACGGGTGGCCCGGCTCATGGCCGCCAAGGGACTGGTGGGGGTCTGCCCCCGGCGCTACAAGACCACCACCATCGCCGACCCCGCCGCCGATCCCGTCGTCGACCTGGTCAAGCGGGCCTTCGGCCCGGGCACCATCGAGCTGGACCGCGTCTACGTGGGCGATATCACCTACGTCCGCACCTGGGAAGGCTGGCTGTACCTGGCCACGGTGATCGATCTCGCATCCCGCCGGGTCGTGGGCTGGTCGATGGCCGACCACATGCGGGCCGAGCTCGTCTGCGACGCCCTCGACATGGCCATCGAGCACCGCCGGCCTCCTGCCGGCCTGATCTTCCACTCCGACCGGGGGTCGCAGTACACCTCGGGGGACTTCGCCTCGCTGTGTGAGGCCCATGGCATCGCCCGGTCCATGTCACGTCCCGGCCAGGCCTGGGACAACGCGGTCGCGGAGAGCTTTTTCGCAGCACTGAAAAACGAGTTGATCTACCGCCACGCCTGGCGCTCCCGGGGCGAGGCCCGCAGGGCGATCTTCGCCTACATCGAGGCGTTCTTCAACCGCTTCAGGAGACACAGCTCTCTCGGCTACCTCTGTCCGGCGGCCTACGAGGCAACCCGGCGCACTGCCCGCAAGGAGGCGGCATGAACCCCGTCCGCGAAGATGCCGCGACGATCACCTGCGCCATCTGCGGCACCGTCTTCGTTCCCCAGGGTCGCCAGCGCTTCTGCACCACGCTCTGCCGGCAGGCCGCCTGGAGACGGCGCAGGGCTGCTCCCGTCGAGCCGGTGGTCGCCAAGGCCGGCACGGTGTACGAGAGCGGCAGCTGCGGCAGGCGCTTCCTCGGGGCTCAGCGCTGTGACGACTGCAACACGTGGTGCCGCCGTGTTGGTCCCGGGGGACGCTGCCCGAGCTGTGGCGAGCCCGTGGCCCTCTCCGACATCATCGAAGCCGATCAATTTGCCGACCAAAGGAGTAGGCTCCAGAGGAACCCGACGACGTAGAGCAACTGTCCGTCAAACCGGGGCAACCCCAAGGGTGCGCAGCTCCAGGATGTGCGCCGGCGGGATCCAGCTCTCGGGGAGACGGCCCTCGAGCAGCAGGTTCACCATCAGCTCGCAGTCGGCGTGGTCGGTCTTGGCCCGCCGTTTGGGGCCTCGCAGGGTGCTCAGCTCGGCGGGATCCGCGAGGTGAGCGGTCAAGTCCCGGCGCTGGATCTCCTCCACCACGAAGCGCCAGCCGGTCGTACCCTCGAGCGCAAAGTGGGCGTCGGTGCCCGGCTCGAACCGATCCAGCCATTCCCGTACTGCCTCTCGGGCACCTGGGTAGATCCTTCCCCGCTGCACCTCGCCGGTGCGGAGGTCAACCGTCCTGAACGTGATCTGACTCCTGTGCAGGTCCAACCCGATTACCATTTCCATGGGGGCCTCCTCGAGCTCCGTCTTGGACACCGCGTGATCTACCACGCTTGTGCCGTGGAGGCCCCTCTACATGTCATCTTTGCCCAGCGGTCGAAGCACCAAGAGGTATCCACGACCGGATACGAATCGCCAGAAATCGGGCGTCTCGGATGAAGCAGGGATGATCAGATCGCGTCGGTTTGCTCATCGTAGAAGCTCGTGGACGAGGGCCATCAGCGAGCCAGCGATTGTCGCCGGATCCTCGGCTTGGCCAGCAGCGCGGACCGCCATCGG
>DASQAY010000017.1:0-8933 GCA_035635515.1 Candidatus Eiseniibacteriota bacterium
GGGCAACAGCGACAACTACGATCAGAACGGCTGGGGCCAGATCGACGACGGCGCCAACGGCACCGACTGCGGCAATCCGAACCCGGCGCTGGGGAAGATCGTCTCCAACGCCAAGTTCCACGCCCCGAACCCGAACAACCAATTCCTGGACCTGAACGGCGACTTCCGGTATGCCCAGGCCAGCGACACGCACGCCGTCATCGTCTACTGGCAATACCCGGTCGCGCCGGCAGCCACCCCGAACGACCCGGCCCCAAACTACGAGCCACCCCCGGCTCCGCCAGCGACGCAGCCTGGGGGCTGGAGCAATGGAACCTTGAACGGCGCCTATGGATCCAGGCCGGCTCACTTCTTCACGCCGGGCCTGTTCACCGCTAACGTGAACATCCCGTTCAACGGTGGAGCCAATGACTACTACATCTTCGCCAACGGCATCTACTACTTCCAGGGCGCGAACCTGACCATCACGGGCGGGTACGTGTCCAACACCGCCAACGGCGGCCCCCTGCCGGTCGGGAGCCGCAGTAACCTCCCGGCCGCCAGTGATGGCACCAACGGCGTCGAATTCGTCTTCGACGGCAACGCCGCGTTCAGCGCCAGCGGCACCCCGCAAATCTTCTTCATCGCTCCCAGCATCGTCCCCTCGCCCGCCACCGACAGCATCGCCTTCTTCATCACCGCGACCGACACGATCACGGGCCCGCAGGGGATTCCCTGGTCGGAGCAGGTCGCTCCCGGCGGCAGCTTTGAGGTGCTGGGCACCGTTTACAACGCCGACATGAACGGCAGCCAGGGCACGCACGTGGTCCTGCAGGCCGTGAGCACCAGCACCTATGCCATTTACGGGTCGGTCATCTCGCCCAAGATCGACCTGGATGGCGGCGGGGTGGCCACGACCCCGGGCTACACGGCCAGCACCTGCCTGCCGTCCAGCAACTACCGGCAGAACACGGCGGGCATGCTGGTCCAGTTCAACCCCAACTACACCCCCCACTTCCGCGGCTTCTCCTACCTGGTCAAATGAGCCCGGGGGGCCCACTGATCTCCGGGGGCCCTACAATGCGGGAGACACCGGACGACTCAGGGGGACCCGCCCGACGTGGACCACGCAATCTACTGCTTTCTGGACGGCGAGACCCTGCACGGGGATCCGCCGCGCGATCTCGACGCGCCCGTCCTGGAAACCCGGATTCACAACCTGGGCACCAATAACCGGGGCGCCTTCGTGCCGCTCAGCAGCCTGAAGTACGTCTTGCTCGATTCCCGGGCGCCCTCCGAGAACCTGGACCTCAACCGCTACCAGCGGATTGCCATCCACTTCGTAGACAACGAAGTCCTGCGCGGCTACAGCGAGCGCCAGTTCCGGTCGTCGCGGTACGGGGTGAACCTCACCCTGATCTCACCGGACCGGTCCGAGCTCAAGGAGCTGGGCATTCCGTTCACCGCCCTCAAGGGCATCTTTTATCTGAAGACCTGGGAGGGCGGTGAATCGCCCATCGTCGAATCGGACTGGGTTCCCAAGATCCTGGAGAGCCGGGAACGGGAGCAGCGCCGATTCCAGTACGGCGGTCCAGGACGGATCCGCCACAAGATGCCGCTGCTGGAGCGCATCCTCCGACGCCGCCGGATTTCCGAATAATTCGTCACGAATTGTTATGCTCCCGGTGAATATGGAGCCCGCGGCCGCGCCGGTGCCGGCCGCCCCGCGGCCCGAAAGCCTTCGCAACCGCATCCTCGACCCTCGAACCCTGATTTCGTTCGCCATCCTGGCGCTGGTCCTGTGGGTGGTCCTGACCCACGTTCGGCTGGACTACCGCCAGAGCCTGACCGCCATCCGCCAAACCAACCTGGCGCTGTACGCGGCCGCCTTCCTGGCCTTCTACCTGTCCATGGCCGTGCGCGCCGTGCGCTGGCAGCTCTTACTTCGCAATACCGGTGAGCAAAGCCGGCTGCCGGGCCTGTTCCACATCATCATCCTGGCCTTCTTCGCCAACTGCCTGCTGCCGGCCAAGATGGGTGACTTCTACCGCGCTTACCTGGTGCGCCAGCGTACCCCCATCTCGGGCAGCAAGGCGCTGGGCACCATCGTCAGCGAGCGCGTGATCGACTTCCTGGTCCTGATGACGCTCCTAATCATCAGCGGCCTGATCAGCTTCCACGCCGTGATCCCGTCTCGGTTCGTGCCGGCGGTGGTGGCCGGGGTCCTCATCGCCCTGGCCCTGGTGGTGGGGCTGGTCGGGCTGCGGTTCTCGCAGGGATGGTTCTCTCGCTGGCTTCCCCACCGCTACCGGGACCGGGCGCGCACCTTCAAGCGCGGCCTGCTGGACGCGTTCCAGGGGCGCTCCCTGGAGCTGGTGTCGCTGAGCGTGCTGGTCTGGGGCCTGGAGTCGTCCCGCCTGTACCTGGTGGTGCAGGCCTTGCCCCTGCACCTGACGCTCAACCCGGCGCAAATCGTTTTCATCGCCCTGGTGGCATCGCTGCTGACCACCATCCCGGCGCTGCCCGGCGGACTGGTGCTGGTGGAGGGTGGCATCGTGGCCGTGTTCCTGTTCTTCGGGTTCACCGCCAGCCAGGGTTTCACGGTCGCCATCCTGGACCGCCTGATCAGCTACTGGAGCCTGGTCGTCGTCGGCCTGGTGACATTCGTCACGACTCGGCACCATTGAAAGTCCTGGTCACGGGGGGAGCGGGGTTCGTGGGCTCCCACGTGTGCGACCGGCTCGCCCGCGACGGCCACGAGCTGGTCATCCTGGACGACCTGTCCACCGGCCGCGTGGCCCAGGTCCACCCCACCGCCCGCTTCTACCAGATGGAGCTCGATTCGCCGTGGCTGGACGAGCTGGTCGCCATCGAGCGGCCGGACGCGGTGGTCCATCACGCGGCCCAGGCCAGCGTGCAGCGTTCGGTGGCGGATCCGGTCTTCGATGCCCGGGTCAATGTGCTGGGGACGATCGCGCTGCTCCAGGCCTCGGTCCGGCACAACGTCCGCCGGTTTGTGTTCGCCTCCACGGGCGGCGCCGTCTACGGTGAGGCTTCGGTGGTGCCCACCCCCGAAGACTTTCCGGCCGCTCCGGTCTCTCCGTACGGGGCGTCCAAGCTGGCCGCCGAGGTGATGCTGGCTAGCTTTCGGGCGATGTCCGGTCTCTCCTACCTGGCGCTCCGATACGGCAACGTCTACGGGCCGCGGCAGGACCCGCACGGCGAGGCCGGCGTGGTGGCCATCTTCAGCCGTCAGCTGCTAGCCGGCGTCGAGGCGGTCATCAGCGGGGACGGCGAGCAGACCCGCGACTTCGTCTACGTCGCCGACGTGGCCGAGGCCAATGCGCTGGCGCTCGGCTCCAGCGCGGTGGGCGTCTTTAATGTGGGAACCGGGCGGGAGACGACCATCAACGAGATCTTCCGCCTGCTGCGGGAGCTCACCGGCAGTCACCAACCCGACCGCCATGGCCCGCCCCGGCTGGGCGAGCAACGCCGCTCCGCGGTGGACGCGACCCGGATCGGCCGCGAGCTAGGCTGGCGGCCGACCACGGCGCTGCGCGATGGGCTAGCCGAGACGGTCGCCTATTTCAGGGCTGAGATCGGGGCAAGCCGGCCAGGGTCTGCTGCGCCGCGCTGAGCTCGGCATCGGCCCGGTCCAGGAGCAGGCGGACCGCCTCCTGCACCGCCGCATTGCCAAAGCTCTCGCTTTCCGCCATGCGGCTGGCCCACTCGTAGCCCTCGCAGGCGCGGCCCAGGCCGGCACGGACCAGCGCGCTCGGATCGGTGGTGGCGTCCGGTTTCAGCCGCAGCGCCTGGTAGAAGCCGGTCTGGAAGATCTTGCGGGCGTCGGCGGCCACCTGTTCCCGCTGGCGGTCGTCTTCGGCCAACGCGCCCCGCAGCCGGGCGGCCGATCGAGCCACCGAGGCGGCCAGGTCGTCCAGCACCACGCGATAGTCGGCCGGCGCCAGGCGGGAGGGCGTGCCCAGCACCCGGTAGGCGGCCCATAGCCCGGCGATGACGACGCCGAGGATGATCGCGTCGAGAACCAGGGCGAACGACATCTTCCTGTGGCGGACTACTTGTAGCGGAAGATGATACGGCCGCGGGTCAGGTCGTAGGGCGACAGCTCCACCCGGACCCGGTCGCCGATCAGGATCCGGATGTAGAACTTCCGCATCTTTCCCGATGTGTACGCCAGGATCGTCTGGCCGGTCTGGAGCTTGACCTTGAACATGGCGTTGGGCAGCGGCTCGACCACCTCGGCGTCCATCTCGATGGTCTCTTCCTTGCCGGCCGGCGTCTCCTTCTGTTCGAGCGTGTCGATGCCGGGCCGGGCGACCTGCGGGCCGCTGCGCTTCTTTGGATACGTGCGTCGTTTGCGCAATTCCCCAGCATGATATCTGAAGACTTCGCGGGCTGCCGTCAGCCCGGGTTCACATGCGCACCCAGGATGCGAGTTCGCGTCGGTGGATTCCGGCTAGAATCCCGGTCGATGGATGTCAAGGCGGAGCTGGCCGGCAACCTGTGGAAGATCGTGGTGCGCGAGGGCCAGGCGGTGGCCGCCGACGACACGTTGATGATCCTGGAGTCGATGAAGATGGAGATCCCGATCACGGCGCCGCGGGCCGGCACCGTCACCAAGATCATGGTGCGCGAGGGCGAAACCGTGCAGGAAGGCCAGGTCCTCGCCCAGCTCGACTAAAGGGCTAAGCCGCCGCTTGCTCCGGCGCGGCGAAGAAGGCGATGCCGATCACCGACATCCCGACCCGGCAGACCGGGCATTCCGTGACCGAGACGTGGTCGCCCCGGGTCCAGCCGCGCTGGCTACGCCGGCCGCACTGGCGGCAGACCAGGTCGAACACCATCTCGCTCACCACCGTGTAACGGCGGTTGGCTGCCCTACCCGGCGGCGAACAGGCGATCGATGCCGTCGCGCACCTCGTCGGCGGCCGACGGACCTTCAAACCGGCCCTGGATCGTGCCGTCGGCCCCGATCAGGAAGATCCACGGCTCCGTCTGCAGGCGCCAGTCAATCACGGTCTGCGCCAGCTGTTTCTTGGCTGGATCGGGCTTGTAGTTGGTGTAGATCTCGACATGGATGAAGGTCAGCCGGTCGCGATAGGCGGGTTCCAGCGACTGGACAACCTGGACTTCCGGCCCGCAGATGCGGCTGGTGCAGAACGCGGGCGAGGCAAAGATGACCAGCGTCTTCTGATGCTTGGCGATGGCATCCGCAATCGATGTCTGGTGCATGTCATCCGGCGGGTTCCCGCTGTCGATGTAGCTGGCATCGGGGACATCGGCGACGGTCGGGTTGTGGCTGCGCGGGGCGGGCTGGCCGGGCGCCGGCACGACCGACTGGGCCAGGACGTTGAAGGACAGCCGGATCACCGCGTGAGCACCGGTTGGCCGCGAGGCCGTGATCTCCGCGCCCCACGAGCCGGCCTTGTCGAAGTCCAGGTGGGCCACATACACACCCGCGCCCTGTAGCCCGTCGCCCCGGAAGGGGGCATCGGACTCACCCCGGGTCTCCTGACTGCCGTTCCCCAGGAAGAAAGTCCGGATGTGCACGTGGGCGTCCTTCACCGGCGTGTTGTGCTCCAGGATCCCGACCGGAAACCGGACCTGATGACCGACCAGTACCTCGGTCGACACGATCTGGGCCTCCAGACTGGTCAGGACCGGGGGCTGGTCAGATCCGCACGCCGCCAGCAGCAGACTAACGCCCAGCAGCAGGGACAGCTTCACGCCGCGGCCGCGCCGGCCCTGACCACCCAGAGCTCCGGGCGCTGAATCTCCTGCATGGTGGGAAGCCATTCCGGCCCCCGCCAGACCTGGGCCAGCAACGCCATGCCGCCCTGGTCCCGGACGGCGCGGACAAAGCGCTCGCCCTGGATGTACTGCTGCATCTTCATCTCCATGCCGGTCAACCGCAGCAGGGCCCGCTCCAGCGGCGTGCGATTGAGCAGTCGCCGCCGGTAGGCGGCTTCCAGGACGCCAAAGTGGGGGAGCTCGCGGGCGCCGATCTCATCCATCATCAGGTTGCTGAACCCTTCCAGCAGGCTCATCGCCGCCTGGATCTTGGCGATCGCTTTCCATTGCTGCCCCATGCCGACCGTGAGGGTCCGGACCAGCTCCCATGAGGTCGGCGTCCGGCCGTCCAGTAGGCGGCCGACCAGGACCTGGCCGAGCAGCTCCTCCAGGTACGTCTGCAGCCAGGGGTGCGCCCGGAACTCCCAGGCGTGGGTCAGCTCGTGCATGGCCAGCCACTGCCGAAGCTCGTCAACCGGGAGACCTTCTTTGCTGGCCCAGGCCTGCACGTTCGGTTCCACCAGGATCAGAGAGCTGGTTTCCATCGGCTCCCGTCCGAGCAGGGCTGGGTCGTACTGCCCCAGCACCCGCCTGGCCAGCAGGCCGAGCATGAACCCCAGGTAGCGCGTAATCCCCGCCTGTCCCCAGCGAAGCAGGAGGGACCCCGGCAGCCGCTCCTCGAGCCGCTCCAGGGGCTGGAACATCTGGCGGAAGATGCGCACGTTGTAGCTGACCCAGGCCCGCCGGCCGACCGGCCGCAGGGGTGGGTAGCTGACCGGCGCGGGGCCGGTACTGTCGGCCAGGGCCTGGTTCAGCAGCGGAGTCAGGCGGGCCGCCATCGCGTCGTAGCTGGCGGCCAGCGCGGGATCGGCGGGAGGCTCCTGCGCCTCACCCGAGTGGCGCAGCGCCATGGCCTCAGCCAACTCCCAGTCGATCAGCCGGGGCCGCTCCGGCCGGGGACGGACCAGCTCGCGGACTACCACGGCGCCCACGGTCAGGGCCAGGCCCCAGGCCATGGCCCGGCCGAGACGCTGGGAGGCAGTTCTGGGTTCGCGCATCAGGGGACCAGCCGGCGAGCAGGGCCAGTCACCACAATTCTACCGGCCGCCCCATGGGCTGGCGCTTGGCCTGGCCGACTGCTAGCACTCTCGGTTCAAGAGTGCTAAAATCGGGTAGCTTAGCAGCGCGAACCCAACATACTCAGCAGGAAGGAGGACGAGAGAATGGCCAAGCAATTGGCATACGACGTCGAAGCTCGGACGGCTCTGAAGCGCGGCGTCGACAAAGTTGCCGACGCGGTTCGAATTACGATCGGCCCCAAGGGCCGGAACGTTGTGCTCGACAAGAAATTCGGCTCCCCCACCATTACCAACGACGGGGTGACGATCGCCAAGGAGATCGAGCTCGAGGATCCCTTTGAGAACATGGGGGCCCAGCTGGTGAAAGAAGTCGCCAGCAAGACCAACGACATCGCCGGTGACGGTACGACCACTTCGGTCGTCCTGGCCGCGGCCATCATCAATGAGGGCTTGCGCAACGTGGCCGCCGGCGCGAACCCGATGCTGCTCAAGGTCGGCATCCAGAAGGCGGTCGACGAAGCCGTCAAGGCGATCAAGGAGCAGTCGGTCCAGATTTCTGAGCGCGAGAAGATCGCCCAGGTGGCCTCCATCTCCGCGGCCGATCCCGCCATTGGGGAAACTGTGGCCGACGCCATGGAGAAGGTCGGCAAGGACGGCGTGATCACCGTCGAGGAATCCAAGGGCATCACCACCGAGCTCGAGCTGGTCGAAGGGATGCAGTTCGATAAGGGATACGTCTCCGCGTACATGGTGACCAACCCCACCCGCATGGAAGCCGTGCTCGAGGATCCGTACATCCTGATCACCGAGAAGAAGATCTCGGCCGTGGCCGACCTGCTGCCCGTCCTGGAGAAGGTCGTCCAGAGCGGCCGGCCGCTGTTGGTCATTGCCGAAGACGTCGAGGGCGAGGCCCTCGCCACCCTGATCGTCAACAAGTTGCGCGGGACCTTCACGGCCGTGGCCGTCAAGGCGCCCGGCTTTGGTGATCGCCGCAAGGCCATGCTGCAGGACATCGCCATCCTGACCGGCGGCCAGGTCATCTCCGAAGAGCTCGGCCTGAAGCTGGACTCCGTCCAGCTGAACCAGCTCGGCCGGGCCCGCAGCGTCAAAGTGACCAAGGACGACACCACCATCATCGAAGGCCATGGCAAGCCGGATGACATCAAGGGCCGGATCAACCAGATCAAGGCCGAGATCGACAAGAGCACGTCCGACTGGGACAAGGAAAAGCTCCAGGAGCGGCTGGCCAAGCTGGCCGGCGGCGTCGCCGTGATCAAGGTGGGCGCGGCCACCGAGACCGAGCTCAAGGAGAAGAAGCACCGGATGGAGGATGCCGTGTCGGCCACCCGGGCTGCCGTCGAAGAGGGCATCGTGCCGGGCGGCGGCGTGGTCCTGATCAATGCCCAGAAGGCGCTCGATAGCCTGAAGCTGACCGGCGACGAGGCCACCGGCGTCGCGCTCGTCCGGCGCGCGCTGGAGGAGCCGCTGCGTCAGATCGCCAACAACGCGGGTGCGGAAGGGTCGGTGGTGGTGGAGAAGGTCCGCACCCTGCCCAAGGGACAGGGGTTCAACGCCGCCACCATGGAGTACGTCGACATGATCAAGGCCGGGATCGTGGACCCGACCAAGGTCACCCGGTCAGCGCTGCAGAACGCGGCCAGCATCGCCGCCATGCTGCTGACCACCGAGGCGCTGGTTTCCGATATTCCGGAGAAGAGGAAGGAAAGCCAGGCGCCGCAGATGCCGGACTACTAAAACCGGCCGGAGATCGTCGATCGGAGAGCCGCCCTTCGGGGCGGCTCTTCTGTGAGGTCGGGGTATGCTCGGCTCCATGGCGGGCGTCAAGCCGAGCGGCATCGTTACCCTGCTGAGTGACTTCGGCACCCAGGACGCCTACGTCGGCGCGATGAAGGGCGTGATCCTGCGGCAAAACCCGCGGGCCAACCTGGTCGACATCACGCACGACGTCCACCCGTTTGCCGTCCTCCAGGGAGCCTTCCTGCTGGACAGCACCTGGAGCGCGTTTCCGGCCGGCACGGTTCACCTGGCGGTCGTCGATCCCGG
>DASQAY010000018.1:0-3299 GCA_035635515.1 Candidatus Eiseniibacteriota bacterium
GGACGCCATCGACTTCGTGGTCTTCAACCGTCCCGGCGTCACCGTGACGGCGGACCAGCTGGCGGTGTTGGGGTTCAAGGCTTCGCGGGTGCGGCTGGTGACTATTCGCACACCACCGATCGCCGCCCAGGACATCCGGGACGCGCTGCGCCACCGGCGCGCCGTGGATGGGCTGCTGCCCCCGTCGGTGCTGGCCTACATCGACGAGCGTGGACTTTACCGGTGAAAAACGTGCGTGCGATAATAGCCACTGAATGACGCCCCTTCAGCTCAGCCGGCTGGTTGCGGACGCCGCGGCTGAGAAGAAGGCGCGGGACATCGAGCGGATCGACATCCGCGAGCGCACCACCATGGCCGACTACTTCGTCATCTGCGAAGGAGACACGGACCGGCAGGTGCGGGCCATCTCGGATGCGATCAGGGCTGCCGCCGAGGCGAAGGGGATCCGACCTTTCCACGTGGCGGGGTATGCCGACGGGTCATGGGTGGTGCTGGATTACTCGTCGGTGATCGTCCACGTGTTCTTGCCCGGCGAGCGCGCCTACTACGACCTCGAGACCCTGTGGCGATCGCCAGCCATGCGGGAGGTCCGCTCGCGGCGTTCGGCCAAAGAGCGGGTACCGGCCACCACCAGTTCCAGGCGACGCGCGGCCGGCCGGTAATCCGGTCTCCTCACCTGAGCCCGAGGCCGCCGGGACAAACTCGCATCTTGGGCCCGGATGCGGCCGATCCGGGCGTCGTCTCCTGCGCGCGCTCGGTCACGCATCGACGGATGCGCTCCCTCCCCTGCTCGTCGTCTCCTGCGGCTCGGCACGCCCCGCCTCCCAATCTGCTTCCTTCGTCCGGCGGCCCCGGGCTGCCCGAGTGCTAGCATTCGCGCACAGACTCGGCTCAAGGAGGGCGCGATGCCAGACAAGGGGAAAAGCAAAAGCGGCGGCAGCGTCAAGAAGAAGAAGGCCGCCAAGAAGAAGTAGTGGGTTTGGTGACCTCAGGGCCTGCCCGCGGTAGGCCTTTTTTGATGCTCTGATGAGTTAGGCATTTCGCCTAAGTCGACCGGGATCGCTATGCCATAATGGCTGGATCCGGCCGAGCTTTCGGTCTGCCGGCACAAGCAAATGGCGACAGCACCCCCCAGAACCTCGGGATTGCCCCACTTGAGCGTGGAAGACGTCTGGCGGGGCGCCCTACCAGAGGGCACCGAGCTGGTCGCCGGCAGCGCCGGCGTGCAGCGCGAAGCCGTCTGGTGCAGCCCGCTCAAGGCCCGGGCTCCTGCCTTCGAGCCGCTGCGCGGCGGGGAGCTGGTGCTGGTCGACACCAGCCTGCTCACGCTGGTCGATCCGCGACTGACCCTGGTCCGGCTGCTGGACGCCCTGGCGGCCCAGGGCGTGGCCGGCCTGGGTCTGTCCGGCGTCGCCACCAGCGAGGCCCGGCAGCGGGCGGACGCCCTCGGGCTTCCGCTGCTGGTCCTGCCCCCGGGCCATGTGGTCGAGGAGGTCGCCGACCGGGTCCTGCGCTTCATGGTCGAGCGACGTTCGGAGCTGCACGAACGAGCGCAGGACTTGCACCGGCAGCTCAGCGAGCTGGCCTTTGCCGGCCGGGGGCTGGCGGCGGTGCTGCGCCGGCTCACCGAGCTGATCGAGGCTCCGGTCGTCCTGGAGCACGGCGGAACCATCGACTACGTCGCCGCCGGCCGGGACCGCACCCTGCCGGAGGCCATCCGGCAGGCCATTGCCGCTGAGCGGCCCGACCTGGAAGCCCAGCTCCGTGACGTGCCGCTGAGCGCCTTCGACCCGCCCGTGACGGCGCGCCCCCTGCCCGGAGCGATGAGCCGCCTGGTTGCCCCGATCCTGGTCCAGGGGACGATCGCTGGCTTTCTCTCGATCCTGGGGCAGGACGGCGAGCTGTCCGAGCTGCACCGGCTGGCCGTCGGGCGAGCGGCCAGCGCCTGCGCCATCGAGCTGGTGCGAACGCACGCCGCCCGCGATGCCCGCGACGAACTCGAAGAGGAGGTGCTCGATGTGCTGGCCGGCGGACGTCCCGGATCCATGGAGGCCGCCACCGAGCGCGCTCGACGCAAGGGGGTCGATCTGAACAGTCCCTATGTTGTGTACGCGGCGGGGTCAGCCGCGCCCGGACAGGCGGCGGCCATCCGGGCGGCGTGGGATCGGAGCCTGGGCAGCCGACGGTTGGCTGCGCTGGTTCGGGAACGGGGCAGCGTGGTGATTGCCCTGGTTGCCCTCGGTCGCCGGGCCCAGGACCCCACCGGGCTGGCCCATGATCTGCAGCGCGCCGCGCAGGGCGGGACCGCGGCCGACATCGCGATTGGGCATGGGCGCGTCCGCCAGAGTCCGCAGGACGTCAGTGCCGCCGTACGGGAGGCCGAGCAAGCCCTGAGCCTCGGCCGCCGGCTCTTCGGCGCGGGGGCGGTGGTGCCCTTCCGCAACCTCGGCCTGTATCGGCTGCTGGCCGGGCTGGAGCCGTCGGCACCGCTCCGCGAGTATCACGACGAGATGCTGAGCGAGCTGACCCGGCGGGATCGGGGCGGCGTGCTCCTGCTCACCCTGCGGGCGTACCTGGCCGGCAACGGCAGCCCGACCGAGGCGGCGGATCGCCTCCATCTACACCGAAACACGGTCCTCTACCGGCTGGGGAGGATTGAGGAGATCGCGGGCGTGGATCTCCGCGACCCCGAGGTGCGCCTCAGCCTGCACCTGGCCCTCAAAATCGAGGACGTCCTGACGACGGGATCGGCCGTTATTCCAGCCGAGCGCGGAGGGTCGCCGGAAGCTCCGGGAGGAAAGGCCCGACCGTAAGCCTGGGCTGGTCCGCGACCCCCAGGCCTGCCAGGACGGCCTGGGCAATGGCGGCGTGACCGGCCGCGCTGGGATGGAACCAGTCCGCCCGGTTGGGCCCGCGCACGCTGGGGCCGCCGTCCTGCGCGTGAAAATCAGGCGTGGCATAGAACCCGTCCAGGCTGACGAACGTGCCGCCATGGCGCAAACAGGTGTCCTGGATGATGGCCCGGATGGGGGGACTGGGGAGCCAGCTATCGATGCAGACCACTCGGGTGGAGTGGCTGGTCACGCCAATGAGGATGGCCTCGTACTGTTGCGCGAAGGCCTCCAGCGGCGTGGAGAACCCGACGTCGTTGGTTCCCAGCTCGATGGTGACCAGACGGGGATGCGCCGCCAGCACGTCGGGCACCTGGCCCGCCCCCCACGCCGCTCGGGTCCCGCTGCGCGCCACCAGGGTGAGATTCATGCCCAGGTCGCGAGCGATGACGGCCGGGAAGATTTGGG
>DASQAY010000019.1:0-2331 GCA_035635515.1 Candidatus Eiseniibacteriota bacterium
TGCTCCAGCAGCCGGGAGAGGCCCGTGGTGGAGAAGGCGACGTCGTACCGGTGGGGAACGCCGCCCAGCCCGATCTGCGTCCGCCCTCCCTGCGGGATCACGGCCAGCCCCTCTTCGTAACAGCGACCGAGGTCCGCGGCGGCGGCGGCGACCGACCCCGGGCTCATGGTTGTGCTCGGGACCAGCCCGTCGACGGCCAGGTCCTGCCACTGGCCCACCTCCGTCTTCAAATCCAGGGCTCCTCGCCGGTGATCGCGCCGCCGGCAGCCGCCCGCTGTCCCCGCGCGGCGTGAATCCGAGGACGCTCCGCGCCGTCGGTCGGGAATAGCTTGCCGGGGTTCATGCGCCGATCGGGATCGAAGACCCGGCGCACCTGGTCCATCACCGCCAGGTCATCCTCGGAAAAGATGTAGCGCATGTTCTCCCGCTTCTCCAGCCCGATGCCGTGCTCGCCGGTGATCGATCCGCCCGCGTCCGCGCACAGCTTCAATATTTCGTCCCCGATCTTGAGCACGTCCTCGTACTGGCCCGGCTGGAAGGCATCGAACAGCACCAGGGGATGGACATTGCCGTCTCCCGCGTGGAACACGTTGGCGATCCGGTACCCGGAGCGCTGGCTAATGCGCTCAATCGCATCCAGCAGCTCGGGCAACCTGGTGCGCGGGACGACGCCGTCCATGACGTAGAAGTCAGTCGAAATCCGCCCCATGGCGGAAAACGCGCCCTTGCGGCCTTTCCACAGGGCCTGGCGCTCGGCTTCGTCTTTCGCCACCCGGACCTCGGTGGCCCCGTGCTGGCGGCAGAGGGCCACCATCCGCTCGGTTAAGTGCTGAACGACGTCCGGAAGCCCATCGACCTCCAGCAATAGGACGGCGCCGGCGTCGGTCGGATATCCGGCGTGCACGGCGGCTTCGATGGCCCGGATGGAGATGTTGTCCATCATCTCGATGGCCGCCGGCAGGATCCCGGACCCGACCACGGCCGAAACCGCATTGCCCGCACTGCGGACGTCCGGATAGATGGCCATGAGCGTCTTGCTCTGGGGCGGGACCGCGGTCAGCTTGACCCACACCTTGGTGACCACTGCCATCGTCCCTTCCGAGCCAACCACCAGCCCCGTCAGGTCGTAGCCGGTGGTCTCCGCCGCCCGGCCCCCGCCGACCTGGACCAGCTCGCCCGAGGGCAGCGCCAGCTCCAGCCCGGTGACGTGGTTGACCGTGACGCCGTACAGCAGCGTGTGCGGGCCGCCGGCATTGGTGGCCACGTTGCCGCCAATCGTCGACGCCCCCTGGCTGGAGGGATCGGGGACGTAGTAATAGCCGCGCGGCCTGGTGGCGTTGCTCAGCGCCAGGTTGACCAGCCCCGGCTCGACCACCGCTCGCAGGTTCTCGTAGTCCAGCTCCAGGATCCGGTCCATCCGCGAGAACGCCAGGACCACGCCGCCGAAGACGGGCACCGTGCCGCCCGCCAGCCCGGTCGCCCCCGCGCGGCTGACCAGCGGGCAGCCCTCCTCGGCGCAGATCTTGACGACGGCGGCCACCTCCGCGGCGCTGGCCGGGATGACCACGACGTCCGGGAGCGCCGTCTCGGGGCTGGAGTCGTACTGGTAGAGCCTGATCTCGTACGGGTCGGCAAGCGTGTACCGGTCGCCGACGACCGCGCGAAGCCGGTCGATCAACCGGATGCGGGCAGCGGCTTCCACGCTTGTAGCCTAGCGATCCGGGGCTCCTCCCGAAGGACCGGCGCCGCGGTCGGCGCCGGTCCTCGGATGGCGAGCAGTCCGAGCTCTACGCGGTCAGAGCTTGAAGGGCAAGGGCACCAGGCCGGTAAAGACGTACGCCTCGAGCATGGCGACGATACCCACCGCAGCCGCCAGGATCAAGCTGTGGCCGAGCGTGCGGCGCAGAATATTACCCTCTTCCCCGACCCGGTCGATGGCGGCCGCGCCAACGGACAGGTTCTGCGGCGAGATCATCTTCCCCATCACGCCTCCGCTGCTGTTGGTGGCGGCCAGTAGCACCGGCGGCAGGTGCAACTGCTGGGCGGTGATGGTCTGCATCGGGCCAAAGAGCGTATTCGACGCGGTGTCGCTCCCGGAGAGGAAGACACCGAGCCAGCCCACGAACGCCGAGAAGAACGGGAAGAAATAGCCGGTCTTGGCGAAGAGCAAGGCCAGCGTGGAGGTCATACCCGAGTAGTTCATGACATTGGCGATCCCCAGGATGCAGGCAATGGTGACGAAGGGGAGGGCCATCTGCCGCAGTGTTCGGCCGTAGACCGCGACCATCCGCCCCGGGCCCACGCCGAGCACCAGCGCCGAGATGATGGCGG
>DASQAY010000020.1:0-4149 GCA_035635515.1 Candidatus Eiseniibacteriota bacterium
CGGTTAACGCTCGGTTAAGTGCCGTTGGACTGGTTGGCAACTCCGCCCGGTTTCCGTTAGCTTCGGAGCGATCTGGAAGAGGAGGTCATAGTCCGCTTTGGAGGGGGAAAGTACTCGTTCTCGTTGCCAGCCTCGCATTTAGTTCAGTCAGTCTTCTGCGTTTGCGAAGCGGCTTTCCGCTTCGGGGAGGGGATGGCCATGTCGCGTAGACTCGCGCGAATACTCGTACTCAGCTCGGCCCTCGCCGCATTTGGAATCTTCGCCGCGGCTCCGTCAGCACTGGCGTACGGAAACATAGAGCAATGGCAGGTCGGCTTCTCTGGCACGTGCAGCAGCCAATCTTCTTGCCCCTTTGGCCAGGTGCCCGTACGAGGCGCCACCGGTTTCTGGGGATGGTGCGCCTTCGGTGGCAGTAATGGATCCTCGGATGTAGGGACCACCGGGACAACCGCGGACTGCCAGATCACAACCTACTTTGGGCCAGGAACCCCTTTCCACATCAGCTACAACGTGACCGGTTGGGTGATCCAGGCCAACAGTCCATTCGTTTTGCCACCTGGACTTCCGGACTTTCTTCTTACGACTGGGACGGTGACGCTGTCCGGTCCGGGCGTCCCCACTGGAATTCCGGCCCATGTCCCGATTCCGTTTCCGTTTCCCAACGTCGGTTGCCCGCCGATGGTCTGTGACACCGGTATCCCCGCGGTCCCGGGCCACTTCTCGTTCCATCCCAGTCCAGGCGTGGAGTTCAACGTCCAGGTCAACAAGCTCCCATAACGATCCAGGTGCTCCTGCGGGGACGGTGGAAAACCGTCTCCGCCGTGGCGCCGGGGATCTCCGCAAGGTGCGGCAGCAGCCAGCCGGCCCGCAGGGTCCTGTCTTAAGTCTGTTGAGCGACCTCCCCGGGCGCCCGGAGCACGGAACGATCGTGCTGGAGGTCCAGAACGCAGGCTGAAACCTGGGCCGCCAGCAATCTAGGTGCGGAATCCACACGTGGTTGACTTCCTGACGACACTGGGTTAAGTTCTCGCGGCCGGCAGAGAGGAGGAGACCGGTCGGCGAAGCCCATCACGCCTCAGTGCCTGACGCCTTGCCGAAGCTGGGTACCGTTTGGTCAGCCCACGGGATTCTTTGTTTACGGGAGGAGTGGTTATGAGGAAGATTCTTGCTCTCGTCGCCGCCGTAACTGCGATCACCATGTTAGGAATCCCAGTTGCCGCGAATTCTGGAACCGGACCTCCGACGATGCCAACGTGTCATCCGGCTATTCCCGCCAACGCCTTTGGCCCTGGGCAGCCGCCCGTCAACCTTCCCACGACCGGGCCGTGTCAGGAGACTGATCACTACGGCCTGTCCATCTTCGTCCCGCAGCCCGGAGGGCCCTGTCCAGCGCCGTTCCCCGGCCCGGTTATCGTGATCGGAAGCGGCAATGGGATCTCTCACTCCAACGTGAATGCCGCCGACGACTGGTGGGTCACCGGTACCTTCGAAGGCAGTGCGGACGTGCATGTGCTCGGGTTTGACAGTAGTGGCGCGCCATCCATAGGCGCCCTGCTTGCTACCGGCCACCAGATGCAGTGGTTTGGGAATTCTTTCAACGCGAACAATTTCGTAGTCCATGACACCGCCAATGTCTCCCTAACCACGCTCACCACACCGGCACAAACGTTCGACTTGCACTTCGCCGATCACTTCAGCTCGACTGGAGGAAATCCCTTTGCGTTCGGCATACCGCCGCCCTTCGGAGCGACCACGGTGTTCATGAAGTCAAGCTGCTAGAGACCACGAGGTTTGGTGAGAGGCGGCCGAAAGGCCGCCTTTTCCTTATGCCCTGACCAGAAGGTCTGGCGTCAGCTGGTCCAGCTTCGACACGCCCAGCAGGATCATCGAGGTCGCGATCTCCTCGCGAAGCTGGTCGAGCATCCGGCGGACGCCGGCCTCGCCGCCCACCGCTAGCGCCCAGAGCAGCGGCCGGCCGATCAGCACCGAATGGGCGCCCAGCGCCAGCGCCTTGATCACGTCCGTCCCCCGGCGGACGCCGCCGTCCATCAAGACCAGGCCCTTTGGGCCAACCGCCTCGACGACTTCGGGCAGGGCGTCGAGCGCGGCAATCGAGTAGTCGAGCTGCCTCCCGCCGTGATTGCCCACGATTACGCCCTGGGCGCCCTGGGCGACCGCCCGGCGGGCGTCGTCGCCGCGGACGATCCCCTTCACCAGGACCGGAACCCGGCTCTTGCCCACCAGCCACTCCAGGTCCTTCCATGCCAGCCTGGTTTCGAGCTGATGGAAGTACTGGTTCAACGCCGAGCTGCCGGTGGCCACGTTCGCCGTCTTCGCCTGCGAGCCGGTCAGGTTGGCATAGCTCAGCTCAGGGGGGAGGGTCCAGGCATTCCGGAAGTCCCGCTCGCGGCGCCCGAGTACTGCGGCATCGACGGTCAGGAGGATCGCCGAGTAGCCCGCGGCTATGGCCCGGTCGACCAGGTCCTCGGTGATGCCCCGGTCCTGGTACATGTAGAGCTGAAACCAGCGCGGGCCGCGGGAGGTCGCTGCCACGTCCTCCAGCGACGTGGTGGCCAGGGTGCTGAGGCAGTACACGATACCGGCTGCCGCGGCCGCCCGAGCCGCCGCCAGCTCACCTTCCGGGTGGGCCAGGCGTTGGGTGGCGGTCGGCGCCAGCTGGACGGGCAAGGCCACCGGCTGGCCCAACAGGTCAGTCGACAGATCGGGGCCCTGCGCGCCGGCCAGGACGTGGAAGCGAAATCGCCACTTCCGGAACGCCTCCCGATTGCCCGCCAGGGCCGCTTCGTCCTCGGCCCCGCCCGCGAAATAGTCGTAGGTGGCCTGGGAGAGCACCGAGCGAGCCTGTGCCTCGAGCTCGGCCAGGTTGACGGCGGGCGCCGAGGTCGTCCGGACGGTACCCACAACCAGCATTGTCGCCTCTCAGCCAGGGTCTATGCGAACGCCTAGCGACCACTTAGAATCCCGGTAGGCCGGACCCCGGCCCAAGGAAGGAGGTGTGAGCGTGGTCGAATCCCTGGCGTTGCTTGCCACCAAGCAGGTCTACGACCCGGTAGCAAGCAACATCTACCTGTCGGCGATTTTCGCGGCGATCCCTCTGGCAGTCCTCTTCGTCCTTCTTGGTGTCCTCCGTCTGCGCGCGCACTGGTCGGCTATCGCGGCTCTGCTGTCGGCGATGGTCCTCGCGTTCGTCATCTGGGGCATGCCTGCCAAGCCCACCCTGGGCGCCACCACGTTCGGCCTGGCCTTCGGCCTCTGGCCGATTTCCTGGATCGTGCTGAATGCCATCTTTTTGCACAACATCTCCATTGAGGCCGGCGCATTCGAAACGTTCCGACATTCGCTGGCCGGCCTGACGGAGGACCGGCGGGTGCAGGCCCTGATCGTGGCCTTCGCCTTCGGCGCCCTGATCGAGGGCATCGCCGGTTTCGGCGCTCCGGTGGCGATCACGGCGGCCATGATGGCGAGCCTCGGCTTCGACCCCCTGTACGCGGCCGTTCTGGCCTTGCTGGCCAACACCGCGCCCGTCGCCTACGGCTCCATCGGCATCCCGATCACCACGTTGGGGAACCTGATTGCGCCCATCATCGGCCCCGGCTGGAACAAAAGCGGCGTCATCCTGGGCCTCAGCCAGATGGTGGGCCGCCAGCTGCCCGTCTTCTCCATCCTGATCCCCGCCTATTTGGTTAGCGTCATGGCCGGCTTCCGCGGCATGTGGAAGATCCTGCCGGCGGTCGCCACCTGCGGCATCAGCTTCGCCGTGGTGCAGTTCGCGGTTTCCAACGTCGTCGGGCCCGAGTTGACCGATGTCCTGGCCGCCCTGGTCTCGCTGCTCTGCCTGTTTGCCCTCCTGCGCTTCTGGAAGCCGGCTGAGATCTGGCGCTTCCCCAACGAGCGCGCGGGCGCCACGGCGGCGGCGGTTCCCGGACGCCGCGGACCCGGCGCGATGGCCCGGCCGCGAATGGGAGTCGCCCGCGCCTGGTCGCCCTACCTGATCCTGGTGGTCGTCATCCTGGTCGCCAAGCTGGACACGGTGGTGTTTGGCCTGACCAAGCATCACCTGGGCGGGTTTAATCCGACGTTCTTCCTCACCGGGCTCGACACCAGCGGGACGGTACCCAAGCCCTATGC
>DASQAY010000021.1:0-1884 GCA_035635515.1 Candidatus Eiseniibacteriota bacterium
TGCGGGAAATTGCCCAGCATGGTGCGCGTGCTCGGGTCGTACTCTTCCGCGAACAGGCCCAGGTCGTTGGCCGCCTCGGTGACCCGGCCGAAGAGTTCCTCGGCCTCCTCCTGGCGGCCCATCTGGGCCAGCACGTCCACCAGCCAGAAGGTGCAGGTGATGAACATCCCCTCGGGCTGGTTGAACTCTGAATCCTCCGGCTTGTAGCGGTACAGGAATCCGTCATGCATCAGCTCCCGCTTGAGGACGTCGACGGTGGAGACGACCCGAGGATCGCTGGCCGGCAGCATCCCGACCAGGGGCACCGTCAATCCGGTCGCGTCCAGGTCCGGATAATCCAGGGCCTGGGTGAAGGCACCCACGCGGTCGTCGTATCCGCGGGTTAGCACCTCGTGTTTGATCTGCTCCCGCACGCGCCGAACCTCCGCCAGCTTTTCGCTTCCCAGCCGCAGCCAGGATTGCATCTTGAGCGCCCGATCGAGGGCCAACCAGCACATCAGCTGGGAGTAGAGGTACCGCCGTTGGCGGCTCCGCGACTCCCACAAGCCCGAATCGGGATCCTGCCAGTGGGTCAGCACCATGTCGACCAGGCTCCGCAGGGTCGGGGTGCTGAGAGCTGGCATCCGCCGCCTGGCCGACCAGGCCGTATAGGCCGTTTCCATGACCTCCCCAAAGACATCGAGCTGGAGCTGCTCGACCGCGGCGTTGCCGATCCGGACCGGGCGCGACCCGCGATACCCCTCCAGGTGGTCGAGCGTGACCTCCGGAATCTGCTCGCTGCCGTCCACCCGGTACATGACCTGGAAGTGCTGCGGGTGGCGCAGGTGCTCGCGGCTCATCCACCGGAGGAAGCCAGTTGCTTCAGCCTCGAAGCCCAGCTCGAGCAGGGCATTCACCAGCACGGCCGTGTCGCGCAGCCACGTGTACCGATAGTCCCAGTTGAGGGAGCCGCCCGGATTCTCGGGCAGCGAGGTGGTGGGGGCCGCCACGAACGCGCCGGAGGGCAGGTACTGCATCAGCTTCAGCACCAGCGCCGAGCGGTGAACCAGCTCCTCGTACCGGCCGCGGTACGTGCAGCCGCGCAGCCAGTTGAACCAGTAGGTGTCGGTATCCAGCAACCACCGGCGAATGACGGACGCCGGCGTTGCTCGTGGGACCCGCCCTTTCTCCACGTAGTGGAGCAGGATGCCGGCGTCGTGGCCCGGTAGGGCTCGGCCGGTGATGGCGGCGGTCCCGTCCCGGAGCGCCACGGTCGCCGCCAGCGGAAATTCCAGGAAGACCTGGATCGTGCCGCTGGACGCCCGGAGTATGCCTGGGCCGACCTGGACGACGTGCGGCACCTGTTCGCCGTAGTCAAACCGGGGCTGGAAGGTGGCGACCCAGTCCATGGTGCCCGTGATCGGCTGGACCCAGCGGACCAATCGCAGCGAGGCCGGCGGGCTAGACCGGCTCCGCTCCAGGGCGGGCGGCATGAAGTCAACCACCCGCATGCGGGAGCGCTCCTGAGCCCACAGTGTCTCGATGACGTTCGAGTCGGGCCGATACCGCCGGGTTACGGCGGCGTCGCCCACGGGGATGATCTCCAGGTACCCACCTTTCTCCCAGTCGAGGATCCGCCCGAACATCGAGGGACTGTCGAACCGGGGCAGGCAGAGCCAGTCGACCGACCCCTGGTGGCTGATGAGGGCAGCCGAGCGGAGGTCGCCGACCACCCCGTAGTCATCGATCGGCGGGTAGCGGTTTCTGTCGGTCGGTGCCATACCCCTCATCTTGGGTTCTTTGGCTCGGCGTAACCTGCCGCCGAACTCTGACACAGAGCCGTTTGGAGTTGCGTAGCCCGAACCCGTGTGCCAAGCTGGGCCCGTACGTCGGTCAAGAAGGAGG
>DASQAY010000022.1:0-4614 GCA_035635515.1 Candidatus Eiseniibacteriota bacterium
GGCCTGGTGCGCCATCAGGGCTGCCTCTACCTCGACCGGGGAAACCCACTGGCCGGAGACCTTGAGCATGTCGTCGGTCCGGCCCGCGTACCAGAAGAAGCCATCGGTGTCGCGGACGTACTGATCACCGGTGCGGATCCATTCGCCCTGGATGGTCCGTTTGGTCTTCTCGTGCTGGTTCCAGTAGTAGGCACAGGTGGAATCGCCTTTGACCAGCAGGTTGCCGATCTCGCCGTCGGGCACCCGCCGGTCGATGTCGTCGACGACCCGGGCTTCGTATCCCGGCACGATCGTCCCGCTGCTGCCCGGCCGGACCTGTCCCAGGCGGTTGGAGATGAAGATGTGCAGCACTTCGGTCGAGCCGATCCCGTCCAGGATCTCGACGCCATAGCGCTCCTGCCAGCGCTGGTAGAGGGTGGGCGGGAGCCCTTCGCCGGCGGAGACGCAGGCCCGCACGGACTGGAAACTCTGCCGCTCGTCCTCCGTGCTGAGGATGGCGGCGTAGTTGGTAGGCACCGAGAAGAACAGGGTTGGGCGGTGGCGGGCTACCGTGTCGAGCACCCGGCGGGGCTCGGGCCGTCCGGGATCGAGCACGGTCGACCCGCCCACCCAGAACGGGAAGTACAGGGCGTTCCCCAGGCCGTAGGCGAAGAACAGCTTGGCGACCGAGTAGGTCCGGTCGGCCGCCGTGATGGCCAGCACCTGCCGCGCATAGGACTCGCAGCAAACGAGCATGTCGTGCTGCAGATGCACGGCCGCCTTGGGCGTGCCGGTTGTCCCCGAGGTGTACAGCCAGAACGCCACGTCGTCGGGTGATCGTGGCTCGGCCCGAAGGGCCCCGGGCGCGGCGGCCAGCAGGGCCTTGTAATCGTGACGGCGGATATTGCCCGGGCCAAGCACGGCCTCCCCGTCCACCACGACCAGGTGGCGCAGATACCGAGCCTCCGCCAGAATGGGCTCCACCTCCGGCAGCAGGGCGCCGCTCACCAGGGCGACCGGCGCCCGAGAGTCATTGAGCATGTATCGGTAGTCAGCGGCCCGCAGGCTGGTATTGACCGGGACCGGCACCAGGCCGGCCTTGATAGCCCCGAAGAAGGTGGCCGCGAACTCCGGGCCGTCCAGCACCAGCATCAGCACGCGCTGCTCCGGCTGCAGGCCGAGGCCGAGCAGGAGGTTGCCGGTCCGGTTGACCATCTCCTGGACCTGGCGATAGGTGAAGTGTTTGTCCTGGGAGAGGATGGCCACCGCTTCGCCACGTCCTTCGTCGACGTTGCGGTCGACGAAGAGGGCCGCCACATTCATCGGGTCGGGGAAGCGCACTTCGCCCACGTCTCTCACGCAGGATAAACCGAAATCTCGGTGGCTTTCACGGCCGCCCAGACTTCGAGTCCGTCGGCCAGTCGGAGGTCGGCCAGGGCGGCCGGCGTCACCTCGGCCACGATGGTGACCACTCCCATCAAGCGGACACGCACCCGGTCCCCGTGGAGGTCGATATCGACAGCACGGAGCGGCCAGACGTTTCGGGGTGTTCCATCCGGTCGCTGGCGGAACACGGCCACCGCGCGCGGATGGACGACGGCGAAGACTTCGCCCTGGGCCTGGTCGGCAACCGTGAGCGCCCCGCCGGTCTCGAGCTCGACCTGGGTGCCGCGCGCCCGGCCGCGGAACAGGTTGACCCCTACCAGGTCGGCCACGTAGCGCGAGCGGGGGCGGGCGGTCACCTCGGCGGCCCGGCCTGACTGCACCAGGCGGCCACCTTCGATAACCATCAGCCGGTCGGCGAGCGCCATCGCTTCCAGCGGGTCGTGGGTCACCACCACCCGAATGCCGGACACGGTCGCCAGATGGCGGCGCAGGTCGCGCCGCGTGTCGGCGCGGGTCGTAACATCCAGCGCCGACAGCGGCTCGTCCAGCAAGAGGAGGCGGGGATCCGTCGCCAGCGCCCGGGCCAGCGCCACCCGTTGCGCCTGGCCACCCGAGAGCGCGGCGGGGCGCACGTCGGCCAGGTCCGTCAGGCCGAGCCGCTCCAGCCAGCCGCGGGCCCGCGCCGTCGCCGCCGGGACGCGCCGGCTGCGAAGGCCAAACGCCACGTTCTCGAGCACGGTCAGGTGAGGGAAGAGCAGGTAATCCTGGAACACCATCCCCACCGGACGCCGTTCGGGCGGCACGAAGATCTTCTTGCCGGGATCTTCCAGGATCGTTCCGTCCAGCGTGATCTGCCCCTGGGCGAGGGGAAGCAGGCCTGCCAGCGCCCGGAGCAGCGAGGTCTTGCCTGCCCCGTTGGGACCGAGCACGGCCACCACTTCGTCCTCGCCGGCCGCCACCTCTACGTCCAGGGCCAGGGAGCCGCGCGTCAGCCGGACCTGAGCCACCAGGCTCATGCCGATCCCAACCAGCGATCCCGCAGGGCGACCAGCACGGCCAGGGAGGCTGCCAGCAACACCAGGCTGAGCAGGATAGCGGCCTCGGGCCTGGTCTCCAGGGCCAGGTACACCGCGAGGGGCAGGGTCTGCGTGCGACCCGGGAAATTCCCGGCGAAGGTGATGGTGGCCCCGAACTCGCCCAGGGCCCGCGCCCAGCACAACACGGCGCCGGCAAAGAGCGAGGGGGCTACCAGCGGCAGCGTGACCCGGCGCAGGACCGTCCATCGCCCCGCCCCCAGGGTGCGGGCCGCGTCCTCATACCGGCGGTCCATCGATCGCAGGCCGGCCTCCACCGTCAGCACCAGGAAGGGCATAGCCACGAAGGTCTCCGCCAGGACCGCGCCGGCGGTGGTAAATGGAAGCCGGATGCCGAAAGCGGTGTCGAGGACCTGGCCCAGCAGCCCACCTCGCCCAAAGGCCATCAGCAACGCCACCCCGCCAACCACCGGCGGCAAGACCATCGGGAGGGTGGTCAGCGCGCGCAGCAGGTTGCGGCCGGGAAACACGACCCGGGCATAGATCCAGGCCAGCGGCAGCCCGAGGAGGAGGGCCAGCGCGGTAGCCGAGAGCGACGCTACCAGCGAGAGCCGCAGCGCCAGCAGGCTCTCCGGGGCGGTGAGATCGGGCCACAGGTTGGCCCACGGCGCGCGCAGGATAAGTCCGATCAGCGGCAGGACGAAGAATGCAGCGCCGGCGCCGGCCAGCATCCCAATCGGCAGCGGGACCGGCTGCCGACCGCGAGGCATCAGGGACCGCCGAAACCGAAGCTGGCGAGAATGCGCTGGCCCTGGGCCGACAGGACGAAATCGACAAAGGCCTGCGCCGCCCGGCCGTGGGAGGCGGCTTTCACCACCGCGATGGGATAGGTGGCCACCACGTTCTGATGGTCGGGGATGGCGATCCCTTGCACCGTGGCCCCGCCGGCTTTGACGTCCGTGACGTAGACGATGCCGGCATCGGCTTCGCCAAGCGCCACCTTGCTCACCACCGCCTTGACATCGGTCTCCTGGCTGGCAGGCACCACGCGGACGCCCGCTTTCTGCAACGCCTGGGTCGCGTACCGCCCGCACGGTACTGCCGGGCCGCACAGGACGACCACCAGGCCGGGGCGAACCAGGTCCGCCAGCCCCGTGATGCCCTTCGGATTCCCGGCCGCCACCACGATCTGCAGCCGGTTGGTAGCGAACGCCCGCGGGGATCCTGTGACCAGCCCGCCGTCAACCAGCTTCTGCATGTTGGGCTGGTCCGCCGAGGCAAACACGTCGACGGGCGCGCCCTGCTGGATCTGGGCGACCAGGGTGGGCGAGCCGGCGAAGTTGTACTCCGCCAGGAGAGGCGGATTCACCTGGCCAACCGCCGATCCCAGGGATTGGAAGGCGGCCGTGAGCGAAGCCGCCGCGGAGACCGTGACCGGGCTGGGGGCCGCCGGCGAGGACGAGACTGGCCCCGGGCTCCCGCAGGCCGCCGCCACCAGGCCAACGGCGGCGACCAGGCTGCTACGCCGGATGGGCACGAATGCCGTCATCCCGCCTTGCCCGGTAGCTCGACGACGACATTGGTGGCCTTGATGGCCGCCACCGCCCGGACGCCTGGGGCGAGGCCCAGCTCATCCGCCGCCTCGCGGGTCATGAGGGAGACGACGCGGTGGGGACCGGCCTGGATCTCGACCTGCGCCGCCACCCGGTCTTTGATCACCCGGGTCACGATTCCGGGAAACCGGTTCCGGGCCGACTGTCCCACGAACACCTCGGCGCGTTGGCTTTCCGGAAGCCCGGCGACGTACCGGGCCAGCTCCGAGCCGTCGATCACGCGCTGGCCGCCCGACGACCGCAGAGTCCGGAGCCGCCCGGTGTCCGCCAGCCGCCGAACGGTACCGACGCTAACGCCGAGAAGCTCGGCGGCGCGACCGATCCGATATGTGACCCTCGCCACGCTGGCGTAAATCTAGCATTTACTAGGGAGTACTGCTAGAAAGCTATGAATTCGAAGACAACCGGGCCAAAGAGGGCCGACATGGCCAGCTTTTTGGCATGCCACCTCTGGTAGCCGCTGAGTGCCAGCTGCTCCGCCGCATCGGCCGCCTCACGGTCGGCCGTTCCCGCGTACAGCCGCTCGAGTCGCTCGGTCTCGGTCATGTGATGTCCTCCGAGGATGAGGATAGGCGTGGGAGACCACTGCGGCTATGGCGTCT
>DASQAY010000023.1:0-21110 GCA_035635515.1 Candidatus Eiseniibacteriota bacterium
ATCGACGCCGGCTGGCACCAGGTCTCTGTTGAGCTGGTCGCCTCCGGCCAGGTGGATGCGTCGGCCGTCGACTCGCACGTGCTCGCCCTCGAGCTGCGCGACCGACCGGAGCTGGCCAACCGGTTGCGCGTCATCGAGAGCTTCGGCCCCTCGCCCATTCAACCGCTGGTCGCCCGCCGGTCGCTGGACGCCGGGTTCCGGCAAGACCTGCGGGACATCCTGACCGGGCTGCCTGGCGACGGGCTCAGTCAGGGCCTGGTCGAGCGTCTGACGCCGATCACCGATGCCTGGTACGACCCGATTCGCACCATGCTGGCGCGGGTTACCGAGGCCGGGTTGACCCTTAGCCCGACCGACCCAGCCGCTTCACCAGCGCTCGCGACTGCGGATCGGTGAGCTGCTGCGGCCGGTTGGTCAGATACGCCACGTAGGTCTCCAGGTCGAGATGATGGACCTGGCCCCGGACCCTGAGGCGGACGGTGCCGTCGTCGAGCCGCGCATCCTCGGGCTCGCCCTCTTCCCTGGCTGCCCAGATCCCGAACTGGATTCGCCAGCGCCAGCGCGCCGTCCTGGCCCGAGCCGCCACCGGCACCTCGATGTCGTCGGCGTGGATGGCGTACTCCTGGGCCAGGTGCCAGACCTGCAGTCGCAGCGGGTACATGCCAACCGAAGTCTCGATCCGGGCACCCAGCCCGAGCCGTCCCCATCGACGGCGCACGTCCTTCTGTCGCGTTTCCCATTCGCGCAGCACTCCCCGGTGTGACAGAAAGCGCCAGCTCTGGACGCCGCGCTCATTGAACGCGTTGAGCCCGCCCGAATAGTCCAGCTGGTCGAGGGTGTGATCCAGGCAGGCCTGGTTGTAGACCTCATCGGTGATGAGGTGGGAAACGACGTCCTTCACGATCCAGCCCCGGCAGTGGCTGGGTGCCCGCCAGCCGGCGGCACCGAGCCCGCGCAGGTACGAGCGCAGGCGGCGAATCTCGGCGTCGTAGATCGGAAACGGATTTTCAGCCCGCGGGTCGAATGGCATACCGACGATGCTACGGCGAGGGAGTCGGGGTTGGGGTCGGGCTTGGGGTCGGGCTGGAAGCCGGCGTCGGCGTCGGCGTCACCAGGGGCAAGATCGACGGCAACACCGATGGGAGCAGATCGCTCGCCGTCGGCGACGGCGACGGGGTCGGAGTGGGCTTCGGGCACTGGGTCTCCGTGCCTGGCAGATAGAGTTCGACCTCTGATGGGTCGACGCTTGCCGCCTGACCCTCGGCTGGCTGGCAGGGGTTGCCGTCGACCAGCCCGGACGGGCGCTGGAAATTCATGACCGGGATGCCTGCCTGGGAGAGGCCGTTGTTGATGAAGTCACGCAGCACCGAGCTCCCCACCATGGTCCCGTACACGCCGTTCATGTTGCTGTCACCCGGGCCGGTGTGGCCGACCCAGGCGCCCACCACGATGTTGGGGGCGTAGGCCATCATCCAGGCGTCGTGATACTCGTTGGTGGTGCCGGACTTGCCTGCCATTGGGCGGTTCCAGCCCAGGTGCCAGACGGCGCTGTAGTCCTTGAGGATGTCGGTCACCAGGTACGCTTCGGCCGGGCTGACCACCCGTTGCCCGCCCTGGTCGAGGTTGGCCCTGTCCAGGACGTGACCCGAGCGGTCGCTGACTTCAAGCACGGCGACCGCCGGATGCCTGACGCCACCGGTGGCGAAGGTGCCATAGCCCACCGCGTGGTCGAGCAAGCGAACCTCGCTCGAGCCGATGGCGGTGGTCACCTCCGGTTTGAGGTCGGAGGCGATGCCAAAGGCGTGGGCCAGGGCGATCACCTCGGCGTACCCCGCCTTCTGCATGGCCTCCAGCGCGGGGATGTTGCGCGAAAGCGACAGCGCTTTGTGCGCTGTGATCAGCCCCATGTTCCGATAATCGAAGTCGTGGAACTGGCCCTGGGCAAAATGGGAGGACGTGTCGTCGAGAAGGCTGCCCATGGTCAGCTGGTGCGACCGAAACGCCTGCTCGTAGACGTAGGGCTTGAACGACGAGCCAGGCTGCCGGAGCGCGGTGACCACGTTGTACTGGCCCTTGATGCTGTCGTTGTAGAAGTCGACCGAGCCCACCATGGCCAGGACCTCGCCGGTGCGGGGGTCGAGGGCGACCAGGTCGCCGTTGTCCGCGCCTTTGGAGCCGAGCTGCTGGATGCCCAGCTCGACCGCGTGCTGGGCCGCCTGCTGCAGCGTCAGGTCGAGTGAGGTCGTGACCTTGAATCCACCCCGGGCGACCACGCTGGGACCGTAGAGCCGTTCCAGCTCCTCGAACACGTAGTCCACGAAGTGCGGCGCCAGGGTGGCGCGTTGCTCCTTGAACGCGAAGTCGAGCTTCTCGGCCGCCGCCCGATCGGCTTCATCCTGGGAGATCATGTGCTGCTTGACCATGCCATCGAGGACGTACTGCTGGCGGGCCTTGGCCCGGTCCGGATGGAGACGCGGGTCGAAGTAGCTGGGGGCCGCCGGCAGGGCGGCCAGCAGGGAGGCCTCGGCCACGTCCAGCTCGCTGGCGTGCTTGCCGAAGTAGACCTCGGACGCGACCTCGATGCCGGTGGCCCGATGGCCGTAGTAGATCGTGTTCAGGTAGAGGGTCAGGATTTCGTTCTTCTTGTATCGCGACTCCACCTGGGTCGCCAGGATCAGCTCGCGGAGTTTCCGCAGCGGGGTCTTGGACGGCGACCGGATGATGGCGTTCTTGGCCAGCTGCTGGGTGATGGTGCTGGCGCCCTGCTCCGGCCGCCGCGCCACCACGTCCACGAAAAATGCCTTGACCACGCGGCCCCAATCGACGCCGTGGTGCTCGTAGAAGTGGCGGTCTTCGGCGGCGATGGTGGCGTTGACCATGGCCTTGCTGATCTCTTTCTTTTTGAGGTCGACCGGCACGGTGCGTTCGCCCTGGGCATTGCGCTCTTCGATCAGCGTGCCGTGCCGGTCGACGATCCGAATCGCGCCCCCGGTGAGGTCCAGGCGGCTGGGATCGGGGAGGGTGGCGACCGCGTAGGCGAAGGCGGCGGTGAAGAGGAGCAGGCCGATGGCCACCATGGCAGCCGCGGCCGTCAGCAGGGTGCGGCGGCGGGCCCGGTTTGCGAGCAGCTCGGTGACGAATTGCCGGATGGCTGGCAAAGCTGAGGTTGCCGGCGGCGGCTTTTGCGTGGGAGCTTCCGCCGGCGGCGCCGGGGGAGTCGGCGTGTTGCTAGCGATGGCGGGACATCACGGCGGTGGGATGCGCGTCGTCGTGGGGGGTCTTGGAGCGGTCCATCAGTCGCTTGGCCAGGCCCGCCGCCAGCGTGGCCATGGCCGCCTCCGCCGCACTGACGCCGATCCGGCGCAGGGCACTCTCCTTGTGTCGGACCGGGGTGGCCGTGCTCTTGCTGTCGTCCTGTAGGATGCGTTTTTGCGCGACGGCCCAGGCCTGCGCATCTTCCCCGAAGTCAGTGAGCCGCTCCCGGAGCTCTCCCAGCTTGAGCCGCCGTGCCAGCCGCTGCGCGGGAGTCCGCTTGCTCTCTCGCCAGGCGATGAGCACGCCGCCGCCGGCGAGGGCAAAGATGGCCAGGCCAATCGAGACCTGGAGGGCTCGGTTATGGGCCAGCTGATAGCGCAGGTCGACGCTGCGTCGCGCCTTCAGCTGGATGGCGTCCAGCGTCTCGGTGAGGTGGGCCCGCGTCTCGTCTATTTCCCGTTTCGCTTCAGTAGATTTTTGGCCCACTCTGCATCCTCCTTCAAGCTGGTCATCGTGTTTGGGGGCGCCCCGATGCGAAGCCGGCTCTTCCCGATCAGGCCCAGCACGGCCGCCAGCACCAGAAAGACGCTGGTTTCGATACCGGCCACCAGGGCGTGCGGCGAGGCCGGCAGGGGAAAGACCAGGGCCAGGGTGACAAAGAGGAAGACCAGGAAGAGGAGGCCGAACAGCCCGGCCGCCGCCAGGAGCGCGCCGCCCCAGGCGCTGCTGACCAGCATCTCCTTTAACTCCAGCTTGGCCAGCTGGATCTCCTGCTGCACCAGCCGCAGGATGTCCTCGACCGCCAACACGGTCAGGTCAACCAGCCCGCGCCGGCCGTTGGCGCCGGATTCGGGGGACGCCACATCATGGGGAGCTTCGGGGCGGGCCGCCATCTCTGATCCTCCTTCCTGGGAACGTAAAATATTATAGCGCGCGTATCACCAAAAGGCGATAATGAATTTATGGTAGTTGAACCCGGCCATCCGGAGCCAGCCGACCCGGGCGTCGTAGTCCCCGAGCCGCCGATTGTGCCGGCGCCCCAGAACCCGGAGCCCCTCCGTCCCGAACCGCGGGGGCCGGAGATCCAGGAACCGCCCCTGGCCCCGCCGCCCCGAGTGCCCCAGCGGTCGCCGAGGCCAGAGATCCCGGTCCCCGGCCAGTCCTAGTCTGCGCCCCTCCCCTACCCCTCCCCAGAGGGGAGGGGAAAGCCTCGGGTACGATTCGGGTTCATGATCCAGGTCCGGCCGGCGAAGACCATCTACCACGCCGAAGGCGGCTGGTTTTCCGCCAACTGGCACTTCAGCTTCGACCAGTACCGCGATCCCAACAACATGGGCTGGGGCTTGCTGCGGGTCTTCAACGACGATCGGCTGGTCCCCGGGGCCGCCTGGCCGATGCACCCCCACCGTGACATCGAAGGCGTCACCTACGTGGCGGAGGGCATGTTCGAGCATGCGGACAGCCGGGGGAACGGGGGGGTGCTGCCTCCCGGCTCGGTGCAACGCGCCACTCTGGGCTCGGGCATGATGCACTCCGAGATGAATCACTCGAAGGCCGACCCAATGCGGTTCATCCAGATGTGGATCATTCCGGCGCGCCGCGGGCTCGAACCCTCGGTTGAGCAGCGGAGCTACCCGGAGTCCGAGCGGCGAAACCGGCTGCGTGCCGTGCTGGTGCCGGCGCCGGGATACGGCGGGCCGGGTGCGCCGGCCGCGGACTCGGCGGTGACCGTTCACCAGGACGCGGCCGTCTACGCGTCGCTGCTGGACCCCGGCGACGCGGTGCGCCAACGACTCCGCGACGGGTTCGCCGCCTACTTTTTCGTGGTCCATGGCGAAGCGACCATCGCCAGCGGCGCGCCGGGCGAGGGCGGGTCGGTCGATGAGGGCGGCGCGGCGAAGATCGCCGACGTGAATGAGCTGACGATTACAGGCGGGTCGGCGGGGGCCGAGATCTTGCTGGTCGAGGTTCCACCCGCATGATCTGGCCAATCCCCGGCACCCGCGCGGCGCGCGCCTATCTGCTGCAGCAGCCCGACGGTCTGATCGCCATCGACGCCGGCTACGTCGGCAGCGACGGCGCCATCCTTCGATTCATGCGGAGCCGGGGCTTCCGGCCGGAAGACCTGAAGTGGGTGGTGGTGACCCATCATCACGTCGACCACGCGGGCAGCGCGGCCCGCCTGTGCGCCCAAACCGGCGCCCAGCTGGCCATTCACACGGCCGACGCCCCCTACCTCGCGTCTGGCCGCCCCAGGGAGCTGATGAATCTCTGGGGCGCGATCGAGCGCCTACCCGCTCGCCTGGCTCGGTTCCTGCTCACGGTCGGCGGTCCGATCGGGCGGCGCCTCGAGGACGGGGATGTCCTGCACGGTCTGCGGGTGATCCACACCCCCGGCCACACCCCGGGCAGCATCTGCCTGTACTCGGAGGCGGAATCGGCCATCTTCGTAGGAGACGTCCTGAACAACGAGCGCGGACTTCGCCGCCCGCCCTGGAATGTCAACCACAACCATCGCCAGGCGCAGCTGGCCGCCCGGCACCTCCTCGGACTCTCCTACGAGCGGGCCTTCTTCGGACACGGCGCGCCGATCGAGCGCGAAGCCTCGACGGCCATCACCCGATTCGTGGCCCAGGTGGCAGCGTCCTGACGCTCTCGGCGACCCCCTCGACCATCAGCAAAGCCGGCTGGCTTGTAAGCGTCGCCGACCCAGTGCTAGTGCGGGGAACTCTCCCTCCCCCTTGCGGGGAGGCGTAGAGGAGGGGGTCTCGTGGCCAATGCTTAATCGATTGGACGGCCCCGGTCCGGGGTAAGGAGCTGCTACATGGACGGCGTGCGCGTCCTGGTCGCCTCACTCAGCCCGCTGGCTCGAAGCGGGCTGGAAGCGCTCATCCGGCCAATGTCGGCGACGACGGTGGTGGGATCGGGACCGCTGAGCGAGGCGGCCTCGCTCGCCGGCCAGCTTCAGCCCGACGTGGTCGTGGTGGACGCCGGCCCGGGCGATCCCGCCGACCTGGAGCCGATCCGCGATCTGGCGCTGGCGCAGCCCGGACTTCCCATCGTCGTGCTGGCGCTGGATACGGCCGACCAGGCGGCGGCGCTGCACCTGGGTGCCGCGGCCCTGCTGACCTCCGGCATCGACGCCGAATCTCTCCGGGCGGCCATCCTGGCGGCGGCGCGCGGATTGGTCACCATCGCTCGCCCGGATCTGGCGGCTCTCCTCCCGCAAGAAGCCGACGCAAGGGCCGCGGCCAGCACTATGATCGAGGCCCCGACCCGACGCGAGCTGGAAGTGCTGCAGCTGCTGGCCCAGGGCCTGACCAATCGCCAGATGGCGGAGCGCCTGGGCGTGAGCGAGCACACCGTCAAGTTCCACGTCACCGCCCTGTTGGGTAAGTTCGACGCGCGGACCCGTGCCGAAGCGGTCGCCCGAGCCATCCGGATGGGTCTGCTGCCTGTCTGAACGGGCGGGGTCGCACCTCCCCGTCCGCCTGATGTGCGGCCGGCGTTTCGCGCCTAGGCTGGGAGCACGGACCTTTTGACCTAGCAAGGGAGACTGAGAACCATGACAGCGTCACTCAAAGACCTTTCCACCGAACTGGCCAGCGCCGTCGACCGAGCCAGCCAGAGCGTGGTGCGGATCAACGCCCGTCGCGGACGCGCTGGAAGCGGCATCGTCTGGGGTGACAACCTGATCGTCACCGCCGACCACGTGGTCGAAAACGACGACGAGATCCAGGTCACCGCGGGCGAGAAGACGGTCAAGGCCACCGTCGTGGGGCGGGATCCCGGCAGCGATCTGGCCGTGCTGCGGGCCGACGGGCTCTCCGCGCCGGCCTTTCCGCGCGGCTCATCGGCCGACCTCAAGATTGGAAATTTGGTACTTGCCATCGGCCGGCCCAACGGGCTGCAGGCCACCATGGGGATGGTGAGCTCGCTGGGCTCGACGTGGCGCAACTGGCGTGGCGGCGACCTGGACCGGGTCATCCAGTCGGACACCACCCTCTACCCGGGATTCAGCGGCGGCCCGCTGGTCGACGCGGAGGGCCGGGTGGTCGGTTTGAACAGCTGGCACTATGGGCGCGGCATCAGCGTGTCCATCCCGATTGAGGCCGCCACCCGAATCGTGGACAGCCTGAAGACCCACGGCCGGATCAAGCGCCCGTACCTGGGCATCGGGACCCAGCCGGTGCGGCTGGCCGACGCGGTCAAGACGAAGGTCAACCAGGAAGGTGGCCTGCTCGTCCTCAGCGTCGAGCCAGACAGCGCGGCGGCCAAAGGCGGCGTTCTCCAGGGTGACATCATCGTGGCCCTGGGCGACAAGCCGACCCCGCATCTGAATGAGCTCTTCAACGCGCTCCGGCAGCTGGAGGTTGGGTCCACCCAGACCCTCCGCATCGTGCGGGCCGGCGAGACGCGCGACCTCAAGGTGACGGTCGGCGAGCGGGGCGCCCAGCCCGCCTAAGGCTAAAAAAGCGTCGTCAGGAAGCGGCGCAGGAGCTTGGTCCCGCCGGGCTCGGTGTAGGGCGGGATCAGGGCGGCGACCTGGTCGTGGCCGAGCGCGACCAGGTCATCGACCGTCCGGCCCTCGCTGGCTATGGGCCGGCCGATGGCCACCCTGATCGTCTTGCGCAGCCAGACATCTTTGGTCCCCGAAAGACCAACCGGGACGACGGGCACGTGGTTGTCGATGGCGAAGTGGGCGAACCCCTTCTTAAAAGGCAGCACCTCGCCTTCCCGCGGACCGTATTGCGCTTCCGGGTAGAGGGCGACGACGCCCCCGCGCTGCAAGCACCGGTCGACGTGCTGGAAGAGGTTCTGGTCCGCGCGGCGCTGTTTGTCGACGGGGATGAACCCACCCACCTGACGAACCACCCACCATTGGAACTTTCGGGTCACCAGCACGGTGGTATCGCCCAGGAAGTGCACGCGCGGCTCCGCCGGGAAGACCATCAGGAGGGTGAACGAGTCCAGCCAATTGAGATGGTTAGCGATCAACACGAAGTTGCTTTCGGCCGGGATGTGCTCTCGCCCGGTCACCTCGAACCGGAACAGCAGCTGCATTACCGGGGTCAGGACCACCCGCGCCAACCGATACATCGGCGTCGCCTGGCGCTGGACCGGGAGCAGGTCGGCGGGCGGCTGCCGAATGGCGGCGGCCATGGCGCGGCCATCATAGCAGTGGCGGCCAGCAATACCAGGCTTCCAGCCCCGTCTATAGGATGTGATCTACTGGCTGATCAAGCACTACTTCCCCGGCCAGTATCTCCTGATCGTGATGGTGATGGGGGCGGTCGGGTTCGTATTCCGAGAGATCCTCTGGGAAATCGTCGGCCACGCCTGGCTCTTTCTGCAGCGGCTGCTGAAGCTGGGTGCGGGCGAGTCGGCCCAGCCCTCCGACTCAGCAGCCCCGGCGCTGGCGCGAAACTCCGTGGCCGCCGGGCTGCAGGGCATCCGCCAACACGATCCGACGTTTGATGCCGGCGCGTTCCTGCAGCAGGTTCAGCACGTCTGTGCTGCGGTCAAGCAGGCATGGATGGACCGGACCCTGGAGGCCTGCCGCGGGGTGATGACCGACGCGTGCTGGCAGAGGCAGAAGGGCGAGATGGACCGCGGCATCATCGACGGCTGGCGGGGACTGGCAGCCGCGGTCAGCTTCACCGACGGCCAGATCGTACTGGCCGCGACCGATGGAGAGGCCGATCGGATCGTGGTCCGGCTCCAGATCACGAGCGCCCCGGGCACCGGCAAGCTCGTCCGCGGCCGGCGCATCGGCGGGTGGGCGGAGGACTGGACTTTCGTCCGGCCGATCACGCTTGGGCTCCCGCCCGGGACCAAGATCCTGGTATCCGTGCGGCGCGGCGCATGGCAGCTGGACCGGATGGATCACGTGGCGATCCACATGGAGAAAGCGCAGCCTGCCGCCTGACGCGCCGCGCGCTTCTGACGACGCTGCCGGATGGGCCATCATGCTGATGCTCGTGATTCTCGTGGTTGGCACGCGTCTGTTCGGCATCTTCCTCTGGAATTTCATGGGGAGCCTGCCGTCAGTGCTCAAGATGGGATTCGGAGTCCTTCTTTCGGCCGTTCGTCCGGAGCCGCGAATGGATGGCCGCCAACGCGAAAGGCCGCCCACCGATCCAGTCGCTGCCGGACTGCAGGCCATCACCGATCGGGATCCCGCGTTCACGGCCGCGCCGTTTTTGGAGTGGACCCGGCAGGTTTCCGCTCTATTCGTGACGGCATGGACCAATCGTGATCTGCAGCCGTGCCGGCAGGTTCTGACCGAGGACTGCTATCAACTCGAAGAGGACCACAACGGCCGCCACCTGGGTGACGGCTGGCGGCTCTCGGCGGGGTCCGTCACAGCCGGAGAACGCCAGATCGTGGCGGCCGGCGCCGACGACAACGGCGACTGGATCACGGTTCGGATCCACCTAAGGTGCCCAGGCGAGGCCGCCCGGGTCGTGCGCGGGCGGCACGTCGCCGAATGGATTGAGGACTGGCGGTTCCGCCGTCGAGTGGTCCTGGCGCCGAAAGAGAGTGGGATCATCGTTCGCGTGCTGAGCCGGGGCGACTGGAAGCTTGACCGCGCGGACCATGTCGCGGTCCACTCCGAACGCGCCGCCTAGCGACGGTCCATCCAATTAGTCGAGGTGCTTCTGTGCCACCAGCGTGAGGAAGGGTGGGAAGCTCGAGGACAGCGCCACCTCTTCGAAAACCGCCCGCGCCTGCGCGAACCGGCTCGTCGACCATCCGGTATCTCCCAGCCGCTCCCGAATTTTGGCCATCTCCTGACCGGCGATCTCGCGCACAACGTCCGCGCTCACGGTCTGCCCCTCGCTCAACCGGGCTGAGTGCCGGATCCACTGCCAGACCTGCGAGCGCGAAATCTCGGCGGTGGCCACGTCTTCCATCAGATTGTTGATGGCGGCGGCCCCCACGCCGCGCAGCCACGACTCGATGTACTGGATGCCCACGCTGACATTCATCCGCAGCCCGTTCTCGGTGATGGTCCCGCCAGGTACTCGGACATCGAGCAGTTGCGGAGCGGCGACCGAAACCTCCGGCCGCTGGCGCTCCAGCTGGTTCGGGCGGTCGCTGAGCACCCGATCGAAGGCTTGGGTCGCGGTGGGAACAAGATCGGGATGCGCCACCCAGGTGCCGTCGAATCCATCACCGGCCTCGCGATCCTTGTCCTCCTTCACCTTGGCCAGCGCGACTCGAGTCACTTCAGGGTCACGCCGCGAGGGAATGAAGGCCGCCATCCCGCCCATGGCGTGCGCTCCGCGCCGATGGCACGTCTGAACGAGGAGGTCCGTGTAGGCGCGCATGAATGGAACCGTCATTGTCACCTGGACGCGGTCCGGCAGCACGAAATCGGGCCGGTTCCGAAACTTCTTGATGATGCTGAAGATGTAGTCCCAGCGCCCCGCATTCAAGCCGCTCGAGTGGTCGCGCAGCTCATACAGGATCGCCTCCATCTCGAACGCGGCCAGGATGGTTTCAATCAGGACCGTGGCCCGGATGGTGCCGCGGGGGAGACCGAGCTCGTCCTGGGCGAAATTGAAGACGTCGTTCCAGAGGCGCGCCTCGAGATGGCTCTCCAGCTTGGGGAGATAGAAATAGGGCCCACTCCCCTTGTTCAGCAGACGCTCCGCGTTGTGGAAGAAATAGAGGGCGAAATCGAGGAGGCTGCCGGACACCGGCTGGCCGCCCACCTCGACATGCCGCTCGTCCAGGTGCCACCCGCGCGGTCGGACGACGAGCGTGGCCACTCGGTCGTTGAGCCGGTATTCCTTGCCCTCGGGACTGGTGAACCCGATGCGACGTTCGATGGCGTCGATCAGGTTGACTTGCCCTTCCACCAGATTTGACCAGGTCGGCGCATTCGCATCCTCGAAGTCGGCCATGAACACGCGCGCGCCGGAATTCAGCGCGTTGATCAACATCTTGCGGTCAGTGGGGCCGGTGATCTCGACCCGCCGATCCTGGAGGTCTTTGGGGGCCCTGGCGACCTTCCATTCCGAGTCGCGCTCGGGGCTCGGGGAAAGGAACTGGGGCACGTCCCCGGCGTCGAGGCGCCGCTGGCGTTCGTCGCGCGATGCCAGAAGCTCCAGCCGGCGAGCACCGAACTCCCGCTGCAGTCGCGCCACGAATTCCAGCGCCCGCGGCGTGAGCACCTCCTCGGCTCGGTCCTGGATGGGACCCTTGAGCGCAACCTCCGCCGTGGTGGCCATGGTCGCTCCCTACCGCGGGACTTGGAGGGTGGCGGTGGTGCCGGTGGACGGGTGGCTCTGGATCTGGATCTGCCCGCCGTGCGCCGCCAGCACCTCGCGGACCAGGAACAGGCCGATCCCCAGGCCGACCAGGTGGCGGTTGGTGTCCGTCTCGATGGGGGTGAACCGCTGGAACAGCAACGGCTGCAGACTCTCCTCGATGCCGAAGCCATCGTCGCGTACCGTGACCACGAACGTGCCCGGCCGCTCCGCCAGCGCGACGTCGACCTGGCCGGGCGCAGCCCGGAAGCGGGCGGCGTTGTCCAGCACTTCGTGGAACGCGGTGCGCAGCCAGAAGGCGTTTCCCCTGGCGGACGCCTCAGGGACGTTGAGCTCGATCTCGATCGCCAGGTCCGGGTAGCGTCGCTGGGCTTCTGCGACCAGCTCCACCAGCAGCCCGGCCAGGTCCACCGGCTCATCCCGAGGAGCGGCCCGAATCTCATCCAGCCGGGCCACCTGGCTGAGGCCGGTGAGCAGGCGGGTGAGCTGGCGCCCCTTTTCGTAAATGCGCAGGCCGGCCAGCCGCTGGTGCTCTTCGGTCAGCCCCCCCTGGGAGAGCAGGGACGCGTACCCGTTGATGACCCCTAGCGGCGTGCGCAGCTCGTGGGACGCCAGGTTGAGGAAGTCCGTCTTCACCTGGTTGATCTCGCGGAGCTCGTCCACCTCGACGTCATGGCCCACCTCCACCAGGCCGGCCAGCACGTAAACCAGCCCGCTGCCGCGGAGCGGACGCAGGAACCACCGCCAGGTGCGGTCTCGGTGTTGGAGGCGGCCCTCCAGGTGCCGAGCGGTGGCAGTCACCTCCCGGTAGTGGGTGGGATCGGCCAACGGATGGTTCTCCGGCAGCACCTGGACCACCCGGCCGCCGAGGAGGGCTTCCGGAACCACCTCCAGGGCGCTGGCCATGGCCGGGTTGGCCGCCATGATCCGGAGATCGAAAGGGTGCACGAGGGCAATCCCGACGGGGATGGCCGCGATCAGTTCGGCGACCACTCTCGGGTCCTGCAATTCGATCTCGAGCGAGGTCTCGACCAGGCTGGGGCGCACTTCCCGCATTCTCTCCACCTACAACGGGCTTTACCGAACGATCGGTACGGATTGAGTGTAGGGCCTTGGCCCTCGCCCGGGCTTAGCCCGGATCCACCGAAACGAACTTGCATCTGGGGCGCGGATGCGAGCGATCCGTGCGTTGGCTCCTGCGCGCGCTCGGTTACGCACCGACGGGTGCGCGCCTTCGCGTGCTCGTCGCCGCCTGAAGCCCGAATCCACCGGCTCGAGCTAGCATCTCGGGCTCGGACGCGGCCGATCCGGGCTAGTGGCGAGCGCGCCCGCTACGGCGGTCGCCGCGGACGATCAGGTGAGCCGCCGACTTCTTATAGATGAAGCCGCCGGCGATGGCGTCCTTGATCTGCGTCCAGTACGGTTCCCGGATCCAGCTCCGGTCCATGACAATCTCGATGCCCATCATGGTCAGCCACTCGCTGGTCAGGTTGGCGTGCGTGTCCGGGCGCTGGGCCTCCCGAACCAGTTCCAGGGTGAGCAAGGGCATCAGCCACTCGGTCGGGACCCGGACCTGGGCGCGGGGCGCCTCATCGGCCGGAACGTTGTCAACGGCGGCCACACAAGGGAAACCGCGCCGACGACCGCTTCTTGCTTACCCGATCGAACCTGGACAGTGTTTGGTAACCGGTGTAGACTGGATACTGGTTAGCAGACGGAGTGGCCAACATGGAGGGAATGCCATGGGTGCGCTGGTCATGTTGGTTGTCCTGGCGAGTCTGTCGGTAGGAATCTGCGTGCTGGCCGCGCGGGTTGGGCACCGCCCGGATTCGTCGTTGCAGGAGATCGCCCACTTCCATCGGCTGTTCGGCCTGCGGAACACGGGCCTGCCCTCGGACTGGCCGGCCACTCAGTTGCGGGCCAACCGAGCCGAGCTGCGCAACATCGCCGGCTATGGCTTTCGCTCGCGGCAGCGGTCTTGATGCGGCGGACGCTGCTGGCCGCGGCGCCGATCGGGGTGGCAGTCGCCGTATTCGGCGTGTCGTTCGGTGTGCTTGCCCTGCAGGTCCACATCGCCGGCTGGGCGGCTGTTCTGATGTCGGTGTTGGTGTTCGCCGGCTCGGCGCAGTTCGCGGCCATCGCCATCCTGGGAGCGGGTGGGGGAGTGGTGGCCGCTGTCCTGGCGGGCGCCCTGCTCAACCTTCGGTACCTCGCCGTGGGTGCTGCGGTGGCGCCGGTGCTCCCCGGCGGGCCGCTCCGGCGGATGCTGCTCGGCCAGTTGGTGGTCGACGAAAGCTACGCCCTGGGTGTCGCTGCCGGTGAGGCGGGCCGACCCGATGCTCGAACCGTCCTGACCACCGGCGCCTTCCTCTACGGCTGCTGGATCCTGGGAACCCTGGTGGGGGTCATGCTCGGGCCTGTCTTCGGCGATCCAAAGCGCTTCGGCCTGGATGCGGCCTTTCCGGCGCTGTTCGTGGCCCTCCTCTGGCCCATGCTGACCACCCGGCGTGCGATCCGGGCGGCGGTGGTTGGTGGGGCGACCGGCCTGGTCCTGGCACCCTTCACCCCACCCGGCGTGCCGCTGGCTGTGGCGGCGGCGCTTGGTCTCCTGGTGTCGCAATGACCTGGCTGCTGATCGGCGGATTGGCGCTGGCCACCTTTGCGCTGCGCGGCACCGGACCCGTCCTACCGCGTATCCCGCAAGCGCTGACCCAGCGCACCACGGGCCTGGCGCCGGCGCTCCTGGCAGCCCTGGTTATGACCCAGCTCGTGACTGGTGGCTGGCATCTCGACGTGAAGGCAGCGGCGGTGGCCGTGGCGACCGCCCTCGCCGCCCTGCGCGCGCCACTCCTCGCCTCCGTGATCGCAGGGGCAGCGGTGGCAGCCGGGCTGCGCCTGCTCCTCCGCGTCTCTTAGCGCCCCAGGGCGCGCTCCAACTGCGCCTTGTTCATCTTTGATCGACCGCTGATCCCGCGCTCACGAGCTTCGTTGCGCAACTGGTCATAGGTGCGGCCCTGGCTCCCGGCGTGCGAGCGCAGTCCGCCGCGGCGCCCGGACGAAATGTCATCCAGAGACGTCCGGCTGGCAGTCTCGGCCTCTCCCGAGCGGGCCCGGGCCTTGTTCACCGTGCGGGCGGCGATCTCCTCGGCCTGATCCTCGGGCTGCCCTCGCTGCTCGAGCCCCTCCTTGATGTGTTTGTACTGACGTTCGCGCTTCGGACTCCACGCATCTTGCGGCATCTCACACCTCCTACTCCTATATGTAGGACAAATCGGCGTGCGCACGGAAATTTTCGCCCCTCCATCGCTTGACAGGCTGGAAGGCCTTCGGCATCATGGAGCGGAATTCTTGAGGCGATCGTCTTACCCTACGTCTGGCTACAGCCTCGGATCGCGTCGCACCCGCGAGTCGCGACGGTTGCTGGCGCCCCGGCGTCGGCACCCGCTGGCGAAACTGCTGCTGGTGGTCGCGGGCTTCCTCGTCCTCGGCACCAGCGCCCTGGCGTCGACCGGCACCCATAGGGCCGGGCGTGCCCTGACGGCGGCGGTCGCCGCCAGACCGAGTTCCAGGGCGAGGACCGCGGTGCCGGGGACCAGCCCCAGGGCGATTCCCAAAACGCCGGCGGTCAAGCCGCACCCCTTCTCGGGGACCTGGCTGGCGGCCCATCCCATCACCGCAGCGCCGGTCATCAACGGCCAGCACGCCATCGTGGTCGACGTTGAGGCCGGGCAAATCCTGTACGCCGTGGACCCGCATGCTCGGGTGGCCGACGCCTCGCTCACCAAGATGATGACCGCCATGGTCGCGCTGGACCTGGCCGCGCCCGACCAGACGGTGACCGTGCCCGCGGCCGCCACCCAGGTGATCCCGGACCACATGGGCCTGTCGGCAGGCGAGCAGCTAACCGTCCGCGAGCTGCTGGATGGGATGCTGCTGGACTCCGGGAACGACGCCGCCGAGACGCTGGCCCAGGCCCTGGTGCCGCGCGACCAGTTCCTGGATCGGATGAACCGCAAGGCGCAGGCGATGCACCTCCGCAATTCGCACTTCGTGAATCCGAGCGGTCTGGACGAGCCGAACCACTACAGCTCCGCCTACGACCTGGCCATGATCACCGACACGCTGCTGCTCGACTATCCCGACTTGCGCGGCATCGTGGGTACGCGGCAGGTCACGCTGGCCGCCACCTCGACCCACAAATGGTTCAAGCCAGCCAGTCTTAACCGACTGCTCTCGACCTATCCGGGCGCCATCGGCGTCAAGCCCGGCTACACCGACAACGCCGGATACTGCCTGGCGGCGGCTGCCACCCGGGGTGGGCATACGGTCATCGTCGTGGTGCTGGGGAGCATCCAGCACTTTACCGACGCGACCACCCTGCTCGAATTCGGCTTCCGGCACCTGGTTTCGTAGACTCACAGCCGTGGAGCACCTGCTGCAGCTGGCCGTCCCCTGGTGGGAGCTGGTGGTGCGCGCCGTCGTCATCTATGTCGCCTTCCTGGTCGGGCTGCGGCTCTTCGGCAAGCGCGAGGTGGGTCAGTTCACGATGTTCGACCTGGTGCTGATCCTGCTGGTGGCCAACGCGCTCCAGCCGGCCATCACCGGACCGGACAGCTCGGTGCTGGGCGGGGTGATCATCATCGCCACCCTGCTCCTCTTCAACCGCGGCCTGGCCTGGGCCCGGAATCGCGTCCCGGTCATCGACCGCCTGGTCTCGGGCCAGCCAACGGTGCTAGGCCGGGACGGGAAATGGTTTCCGAAGGCGCTGGAGGAAGAAGGCCTCAGTGTCCAGGACGTCGAAATGGCGCTCCGGGAGCACGGGGTGGACAAGGTGAGCGAGGTGCGGGAGTGCGTTCTGGAGGAGGACGGCAGCATCAGCGTGGTGCCCAAGGTGGGTACCGGCCTGCACCGGCGCCGCCGAGTGCGAGTCGTCCGCTCTCGCTGAGCCGCAGACAGCGGGCTCAGCTGTGAAAACCTTGCGATACGGCTGAGTGGGACATTGTCCCATCCCCATGGGCCATCTGCCTATGTGATGGCATCGTTGCACCCACAAGATCCGCTATCGTGATCATGGGACATTGACATAGAGATAATGTCCCTCTAGTCTGGGTCATAGGCAGCGCTGCCAGGCCTGAGTTATCGCTGTGCGTCGTCATTGGATAGCCAGTAGGGGATCGAGTCGTCGAAGCAGAAAGCCAAATTGCCGAGGTAGCGGTCAAGCCACCAGTCCGCGTTGGTTCGCGCCTGGACTCAGCCGCGGGCGGCCAAAACCCGTCGCCGTACGCCGCCCCCCTCCTGGGCGCGCTGGAGGGAACGCCCGCCGACCTGGGCTGGGTCGGGTGGTCGGACAGCGTCGCCAGTGTCGTGCTGGTGCGGTCAGATGACTGTCCCGTCGACCCGGCCGGGATCGGGGAGTTCCCGCGGCCGCCGGAGGAGCCCTTCGTCCTGGGGGAAGGGTCTGCCGGCAGTGACTGGGCGCTCTGGTGCCGGTCTCGAGGGATCCTCTCCTGCATCGTCGTCCCATTGCTGGCCGGCGGCCGCGCCGTGGGGACGGCCGGACTCGCCAGCAGCACGATGGGGACACTGGGTGCCGATGACCTGCGCCGCTTGCGGCTGGCCTCGGACCTCCTGAGCGCGTTGCGAGACTACGAAGGCCGGCTGGCCGGCGTGCAGGGGCTGTTCGACGAGATCAACCGGGCCCTCGACCGGGCGCTGGCCCTCGACCGGGCGATGCGCATCCCACCGACCTACCGCGGCCTGGCCCGGGCGGTTGGGGCGTCGCTGGATGCCACGTACTGCCAGATCGCCGTCCGGGACAGCAACGATTGCCTGATCATTGCCGGCTCGGGTGGACGGCGGCCGCCGCGGCGGCGCATGGCGGGTGCGAGCTGGCCGCTGGCGCAATTGCGGCACTGTGCGGAGGCGATCCAGGAGAACAAGGGAGTGGTGGTGCACTACGACCACCCGGACCGGCTGGATGAAGCCGAGCGGGTGGCCTTCCTGTCGCCGGCGACTCGATCGGTGATCATCCTGCCGTTCGTTGCCGGAGCCCGCACCCAGGGCGTGCTCCTCGTGGGTGAGGAGCGCGAGTCGCGCTGCCCGGCCCGCGGCCCGGAACGCGTCGCCGTCCTGGAGCTGGTTGCCCGCCGGCTGGGCGACATCCTCGAGATGTCCCGAGCCCTGGAGCGGGAGCGTCTGGCGGTTCGCCGGCGGGAACGGAAGTTCGCCATCGAGCGGCAGCGGCTGGCCCGCGAGGTACACGACGAGGTGGGACAGGGCCTCACCGCGCTCCTGGTGCGGCTGCGCACCCTGAAGGCGTACGAGCCGGCCATCCTAGACGAGTTGCAGGGCCTGGAACGAATGGCCCAGGAGGCCATGAACGGCGCCCGGGCGGTGGCCTATGGCATCCGCCAGCTGGGCTCCCATGGCGATCCGCTGGAGGAGGCCCACCGCTTTGCCGATACGGTGCTGCGGGCCGCCCAGTGCCGGCTGTCCTGGCTGGAAGAGCGGACGGACGCCCGGGTTCCGATACGGGTCGCGCGCGAGATCGCCCGCGTCATCAACGAATCGGTGACCAACATTGTTCGCCATGCGCGGGCGGATGCGGTCCGCATCCACCTGACCTACCCTCCCGGCCGGATCCGGGTCGTCATTCACGATGATGGAATTGGATTCTCATCGGACCAAGCGACCGTGACCAAAGATGGTCGGGGCCTTGGCCTGCTGGGCAACACCGAGCGGCTGACCCGAATTGGCGGCATCTTCGACGTATGCAGCTCTCCTGAGGGAGGCACGTCGGTTCTGTTTGAGGCCCCGCTGGCCTGGGGGATGAGGTTGCGGCCGTGACCGCTCCGCCCCTCTCAGCTACGGTCCTGGGCGACGCCGGAGCGGCGCCGGTGGCGAGCCTGGCAATCGTGGCAGAAGGTCAGCTGTCCGTTTCGGCGCTGGAAGCACTCATCCTGCGCGACCCGACGTATCGCGTAATGAGGCGCGCCCGCGGGACCGCCGAGGTGCGAGACGCATTAGCCACCTTCATGCCGGCGGTGCTGGTCGTGGAGAGCCAGTGGCCAGCCTGGCCGGCCGCCCTCGAGCCGGCGCGGTGGTCCGGCCACACGCTGCTCCTGCTCGACCCGGAAGACGAGCCCGCCCAATTCGTCCGGGCGGCCCGCGCCCAGGCCGACGGATATCTCTCCAGGGGGGCGTCTCGAGATGGCTTCGCGACGGCCATTCGTTGCTTGCGGGAGAGCGGCGGCTACCTGGATCCCGTGCTGGCCGGGCCGCTCCACCGAGCCTCGGCGGGCCCGCTAGGTCCCGGGCTGAGCCCGCGGGAGCGCGACATCCTGGTGGGCGTGGCGGCCGGCCGGAGCAGCAAAGAAATCGCCCGGCAGCATGCCATCGCGCCCAAGACCGTCTGCAATCACGTCAACAACATCTGCCAGAAGCTGAAGCTGCGGCATCGAGGGCAGCTGGTCCTCTACGCCGCCCAGCACGGGCTGACCGCCCTCTGATCGGCGACCCCGGACAAACGAAAAGGGCCACGACCGCGTGGCCCTGTTTTTGGCTCAGGACGAGCCGGTCCTACATGAGCGTGACGGTAATTCCGGCGCTGGTGACGCTAAGGCCGATTCCGTAGTCCGCGACGCTGATGTACTGGGTTCCGGCCGTCACCAGGGTGACGGAGAAGACATGGGTCCCGGCGTCCCCGGCGGTAAAGGCATAGTCGGCCGGCAGGCCGCCCGCCGCCTGGGCAGCCGAATCGCTGGCGGTGAAGTGAACCGTGCCGCGGTAACCGGTCGCCACGTTGCCGAACTGGTCATACACGGTGACTGTGACGTTGAACGGCTGGTTCGCCCTGGCGGTGGGCGGGGTGACGATGCCGAGCCGACTGGGCGTCGCGGCGATGATGGTGACGGTCTGACTGCCTGGTGTGGCGCCATTGTCAGTGACGGTCACGGTCTGGTTGCCCGGCGTCCTCAGGGTCATCGAGAACTGGTGCGTGCCGGCATCGGCGCTGGTGAACGTGTAGCCGGCCGGCAGCGTCGCCTGAGGATCGCTACTTGTGAAGTGATCGGTGCCTGTGTAGCCGGTGGCCCGGTTGCCGTAGGGGTCGTAGGCGGTAACCGTCGCGGTCTGGGCGGTGCCGGCTGCGGCATTGACGAGCCCGCTCAGCGTCAGCTGGCTGGCTGCCGCCGGACTGACGGTGACGGTCTGGCTGCCGGGGGTGGCCCCACCGTCGGTCACGGTGACGCTCTGGGTGCCCGCCGTGCGCAGGGCCACCGTGAACTGGTGTGCTCCAGCGTCCGTGCTGGTGAACGTGTAGTCGGCCGGCAGCACCGCCTGGGCGTCGCTACTGGTGAAGTGGACAGTGCCTCCGTATGCGGTGTAAACCGCGCCGGTGGCGTCGTAGGCAGTCACGGTCGTCGTCTGCCCGGTGCCCGCGGTGGTACTGGTCATCCCGGTCAGCCCAAGCCGGCTGGCCGTTGCGGCGACCGTCACGGTCGCGCTCCCGGTGATGGAACTCGTGATGGTGTCGGTGGCGGTCACACTCTGACTGCCGGCCGTCTTCAGGGTGGCCGAGAATTGGTGCACCCCGGCATCCGCGCTGGTGAACGTGTAGTCGGCCGGCAGCAATGCCTGGGTGTCGCTGCTGGTGAAGTGCACCGTGCCGGTGTAGGTGGTGACCGGGTTCCCCTGGGAATTGACCGCCCGAACGGTCGTGGTGAACGCCTGTCCGGCGTTGGCGGTAGCGGGCGCCGTCAGGGTGAGATGGTGGACGACCGGCGCACCGTTCAGAAAGGCATCCAGGATGTTCGCGGTTATTCTCTGGACGCGTGCGTCGACGTGACTCACCGTATCCCAGGGCATGGTGTCGAGACCCCAACCCCATTCGATCGTGCCGGCCCCAAAGACCCAGGCGCCGCTGGGCGCCTGGTAGATGGACGAGTTGGCGTAGTCGGCCTGTCCGCCATCAATGGTGTAGGGCGAGCGCGAGAGCAGCGTCTGATTGGTCGTGGCAGGCCCCGGAAACGTTGTAAAGAGACGGTCCATCTCGTAGCCCACGATGCTCGGGATGGAATCGCCGTCCCTCAATCCCGTTCCGGCATAGACCCAGTGGGAGCTGTTGGTGACGACGTAGGGGACGGCCGTGTTCCAGGCGATGGACGAGGTGTACTGCACGCCCTCCAGCGTCTGTTCCGGTCTGTTCACCGGCGCACTCCGGAAGTTCACGGTGGTGGTCGGCCCCTGGACGGGGTCAATGCTGGCGCTCTTGTAGCAGACCACGACGCGATTGGCCGTCCCCGACGCTGACGCCTCGAACCGGATCTGCCAGAAGGCCGCGTCGGCGCCGAAGAACCCCAGGTTGACGCCGCGGTCACGGGCAGCCGAGGCGGCATCGACCATCTCCTTGGACCAGTACTCGTCGTGGGCCACGGAGAAGAATGCTTTGTGGTTCAGAAGTTCGGCCCCATTGGCATGGGTGTCGACATCCGTGGTGTAGGTCACGTCGTAGCCGCTGCGCTCCAACCAGCGGAGGAAGTAGGCCTCGTACCACCAGAACTGCCCATCCCCTTCGCC
>DASQAY010000024.1:0-7984 GCA_035635515.1 Candidatus Eiseniibacteriota bacterium
TGTTGCCCGACCCGGGGGCGTCCATGCCGAAGATGGTGTACTGCTTGTTCCAGAAGCCGCCGTGCGCATAGGCCACGGCCGCCACGTCGGAGCTGGTGAAACCGATCATGGCCGCAAAGGTCAGGGGCATCTGGTAGTGGACCTCGACCTCAATCTCGTTCTGACGCCCGCGGCTGGCCGTGGTGATGATGGCGTAGGCTGGTACTGACCGGGCGCGCTCGGTCATGGGGGTACCCGAGTTCACGGTGTAGTTGCCGCTGCCAGAGCCATCGACCGGGCTGTCGCTCCAGGTCTTGAACGCGTAGGTTGCGGCGTAGTACCGGGCGCTGGCCGCCATCGCCGAGGTGACGATGGTGGTCTGGGTCTTGGGCAGCAACTCCTGGGCGCCCGCCAGCGCGGCCGCGTCGGCCGCGTTCTGGACATCGCGCCGCTCGAAGTAAAGGCGGCCGGCATCGAGGCCCAGGGCGATGATGCCAAACAGGGCCGTCGCCGACAGGGCGATGATCACCAGGCTCTGGCCACGCTTGTGCCGCAGCATCCTGCTCACCTCAGTACTCCGCCACCATCGTGGTTTGGGCGGAAATCGCGACTCCGTTCCCCGCGGCATCCCGCACCACGGGAACCCAGGGTTGGAAGAGGAACGTGATCTTGACCGAGATCGGCGGGTGGCCCCGCTGGCCGATGTTCGAGCTGTACCAGATCAAGCCCGTGTTGGGCTGCGTGGGCTGCGATGGGCAGGGTGAGCTGCTATTCGCAATGCAGGGGTCGACGGTCAGGGTGAACCCGCCCCCCAGCTTGCTCTGCACGCCGGCGACGACCGTGGTCGAGGTGGGCAGCGGGCTGTCGTAGGGAACACCGGCGCGGGCGCCTTCCCGGGCGGCGTCCGAGATGGTGTTGTAGATGTACACCGCGCGACCGAGGTCGATCGTCCCCAGCAACAGCAGGAAGAAGATGGGCGCCAGCACGGCAAACTCGACCATCGACTGCGCGACCTTCCGATACAGGCTGCGGTGGCGCATCAGTACTCGGTCCTCATGTCGGCCGCGGACTGCAGAGTGATGGAGCCGCCAAACAGACTCGCGATCATAGGCGTGATAAAGGTGAACTTGTACTTCGCCGACACCGTAACCGCGTACTGGGTCGGCGAGCCGGCCTGGCACTGCACCGGATTCGAGTAGCAGGTCATGCGGCCGGCCTCGTTGGGCGTGACGGTGATGTCGGCTGCCTGGATGGTAAAGCCGGTGCCGGTGAGCTCCTGGTTGACGCGGGTGATGATGGCCCCATCGGACGGCAGGGGGCAGCTCGCGCTCCCGGCCCCGAAGCTGCAGTCCGGCGCCAGGCCGAAGTAGTTGGGCAGGGACGCCAGCCGGGCGCCCTCCCGAACGGCGTTGGTCAGGGCGATCTGGAAGTACAGGGCGCGGCCCAGGTCCAGGAAGCCCATCATGCCGATCACGAGGAATGGGACCATCACCGCCATCTCGGCGAGGGCCTGGCCACGGCGTCTGCGATGATTTCCGTTCACTTTCATCTTTCCTGGCGGTCCCCAGCCGTGCCGCGCCGGGTCATGCGCGCTACACTCCGCGGATGCGCGCCGACACGGCGAAGCAAGACTCAACAGTGAATCCCGCCCAATTCAACGCCAGCCTAGGTCAAATCTGTTCCCAGCCCAAGAGGGGGCGCGTATCGTGACGGAGCCGTCGCGCCGCTGTTTCGATACTCTTTCGAGGGACGTTACAGGCCCGTCTTAATGGCCGTCTTAAGGGTCGTTGTGCTCAGTACGGCGATGGTGCTGGCGGCGGAGCCGTCTACGGTGCCGGCTGCAGCCGGGAACCTCACCCTCCCCTTCGCCAATCCCAATCCGGTGGTCACCTCGTGGACCGACCATCACTACCCCACCCGCCAGCAGGACGGCATCATGCTCCGCTTCGACGGTGCCACCGGGTACGCCTATGACGGCCACCGCGGCACCGACTACGCCATTCCGGCCAACACGCCGGTGGTGGCCGCCGACGATGGCACCGTCATCTATGCCGAATGGAGCGACACGGGTGGATTTGGCGTGGTGATCGACCACGCGCTGGATCGCACCGCCTACTTCCACAACAATGTCCTCTTTGCGTACCCAGGCCAGCGGGTCGCGCGCGGGCAGCTGATCGCGCTCAGTGGCAGCACCGGCAACTCGACCGGCCCCCATGTGCACTTCGAGGTGCGCGATCTGCTCTCCCCCTGGCACTCCATCGACCCCTATGGCTGGACGGGACCGGGGCAGGATCCCTGGCGCTGGGACCAGGGCTACCTCTGGACCTCGAACCCGCCGGTCCCTTATCTGTTGCCGCTGGCCTTCCTCTCGGGCGCCCGCTGGGATTCCTGGTACGGGGTGGACGGCGCCCCGCCACCCGCCAGCTGGCGCATCCAGGAGAGCGGTCGCGGATTTCTCGGTTACGCCGCGCAATGGGACGCCGATCCGGGGCCGGCAGCGCCCCGCACCGCGTCGGCGGTGGGCTCCCTCCCCCTGCCCGGCCCGGGGCGCCACACCCTGCACCTGCGCGTGTTCGACGGGCGCGGCACCTCTACCGATATCGCCTACCTATATCTGTATGACACGGGGCAGCCCACCGCAGCCCTGGCCGAGGGCCGGGTGCAGGCGGCCGGCGTCCCCATCAACTGGACCGCGGCCGACGGGCTGTCCGGGGTGCAGACGGTCCGGATCGAGATGGCCGCCGGGACGCAGGCCTTTCGGCCCTGGGTCACGGCCACCCTGGCCGAGCCGCAGCCGGGCACCATCCAGGGCGGCTTCCGGCTGTTTGCCGAGCCCGGCCTCCAGTACCGCCTCCGGCTGACGGTCGTGAACGCGGCTCGCACCGCCTCTTTGCCGGGCACGCGGATTATCACTGTGCCGGCCAACGCAGCCGCGCCGGCAACTGCTGCCGATCAGGGGCTGCTGGGCGGGTTGCCGGATGTGCCGCCCGGGATTGTTCCGGCGGAGGGGCTGGCGGCCGAGCATGCACTCGGGTCGGGCCATCTCCTGCTCAGCCGGGACGGGGCCCTCCACGGGCTGGCCACCGCTGCGCCCGCTTCACCAACCCCTGATGCCGCGCCCGCTGCGGTGGACGTGGCTGCCGGCTTGCGCCTCTTCGCCGATGGCTCGACGCTCGACTCCGCCGCGACCGCCGGCCCGCGCTTTGCGGTGGGCCAGCCAGTTCGGCTGCTCGCCTTTGGGGACGGGAGCTGGGCGGCGGTGGGCGCCGGCGGGGCGATCGTGGGCACCAGTTGGACTGCCTCGGTCACGCCCGACGAAGCCAGCACCATTCAAGATGCCGGGCTGTTCCCTGGCACCCACACCGGCCTGGCGCTGGACACGGCCGGCAGCCTGCATGCCTTTGGCGATGTGGGCGACCTCCTGAAGCGGCTGCCGGACCAGTGGACGCTGCCGGCCGACCCGGCGGGGATCGCACTGGCCGGCTCACCCCAGGCGCCGGCGGGATTGCTCTTCGACCAGCATGGCGGTCGCCTGGCATTTGGCAGCCTACTGCTGCTCCCGGCCGGCCTCTTCGCCGGACCAACGTTCGATCCGGAGACCGGGCTGGTGGTTCGCTAAGACACCGCTGCCAGGGCCTCGGCGCGGAGCGCCTCGCCGATGGCTTTGACCGCGTAGGCAATGTCCTGCCGCGAGACGTTGCGGTGGGTCACCATCCGCACCGTGCTCGGGCTGCTGGCGTCCACTTTGATGCCGCGCTCCAGGCACAGGTCCACGAAGCGCTCGCGGGTCAGGGGCGGCAAACAGCGGGCATAGACCATGTTGGTCTCCACCCGGCCGAGGTCGACGGCGATGGCGGGCAGCCCCTGCAGGCCGCGAGCCAGCTCCAGCGCGTTGGCGTGATCTTCGGCCAGCCGCTCGACGTTCTCGCTGAGGGCGCAGATGCCCGCCGCCGCCAGCACCCCGGCCTGTCGCATCCCGCCGCCCAGCATCTTGCGCATTCGGCGCGCCCGTTCGATGAAGGCGCGCGGCCCGGCCAGCATCGACCCCACCGGGGCGCTCAACCCCTTGGACAGGCAGAACATGACCGAATCGACGGGCCGCGTCAGCTCGCGCACATCGAGCGCCTGCGCCACCGCGGCATTGAAAATGCGGGCGCCGTCGAGATGGACCGGCAGTCCAGCGCGGTGGGCGACCTCGGCCAGGGCTTCGGTCTGCCGCGGGTTCAGGCAGGTCCCGCCCTTCAGGTTGTGCGTGTTCTCGAGGCAGAGCAATCCGGTGCGCGGGTTGTGGATATCCAGCTCGCGGATGGCCGCCTTCACCTGCGCCGGATCGAGCCGGCCATCCGGGGTGTCGAGCGGCCGCATCTGCACGCCGGCGACGACGGCGCCGCTGGCCACCTCGTGGGTATAGATGTGGCTGTCGAGCTCGACGATCACCTCGTCACCCGGTTGGGTATGGGTGAGGACGGCGCACAGGTTCCCCATCGAGCCGCTAGGCACAAACAGGGACGCCTCCTTGCCCACCATCTCGGCCGCCAGCTCCTGGAGCCGGTTGACCGTGGGATCCTCCTCCCAGACATCGTCCCCCACCTCGGCCGCCGCCATCGCCCGGCGCATGGAGTCGGTCGGGAGGGTGAAGGTGTCGCTGCGAAGCTCCACGGTGGCCATGCCGGCTATCTTACGAACCGAGCTGGGAGTAGACCAGGGGGCGTGGCTGGACGACCTCCGTGATCGCCAGGTCGCTCCGGCGGGTGATGGTGACCTGCACCCGGGTCTGCAGGCTGCTGGCTGAGATGTCGGCGGCGCTTTCCAGCTGCTCCGGATCGCCGACCACCCTCAACACATAGGGTGAGGACACTGGATGGCCGGCCACCTGGAGGGCCGTACCATGGCTGATGATGGGGGTGCCGTCGACGATCCGGTACCCGTTCAGGGCGGCGGCTTCGGCCCCCGCGTTGCGAAGGTTGTTGAGGGCATCCTGGATCTCGAAATCCATGACCGGTCCCTCGATCCGGATTTCGAGCCCGGGCCCGTGCACGGGCAGCAGCCCGGCCACCGCCCGCAGGATCGTGAGCTCCTTCTCGATCGCCAGGGTGTCCGTGCTGCCGGTGAGCAGGCCTTGCTGGAGCGCCCGTTGGCGCTCCACGAGGGCCAGGCTCTGCTGCAACAGCTGGCCGTTGGCATGGTTCAGGTCGTTGATCAGCAGGGCGATGCTGGTGTTGTCCTGGTTGGCCAGGCTGCGCGCCACCAGGGCCTGGGACCGGAGCTGCACGACCACGAGGAAGCCGAGCAACACCGCAACCAAGCTCACCACGAAGAGCCGCTGGCCGCGAGCCGTCCGATCAGCTGGTGGGTTGCGCATTCTTGAGCACGAACGTGGCATCGTAGGCGGGCGTGGTCAGGCGGCTGCCGCGGCGCCAGCTGAGCCCGAGGTCATAGTTGCGACTGCGGCTCTTGAGCTCGGTCAGCTGGTTGGGATCATTCAGGCCGGCAATCAGGGACGGCGGATCGCCGAGCGCGGTGATCAGGTACGGGCTGGACAGCCGGTTCGCGTTGTTGATCAGAATGTTGACCCCGGCGTAGAAGAAGGAGGTGGTGGGGACCACCCGCTGCTGGTTGATGGTGATCGCCTCGGCCCCCGTGGCCCACAGCAGGTTGACGATGTCCTGGAGGTCCTGGTAGTGGACGATCCAGCCCAGCGAGCGATCGGCCGGGTCGTTGGGGTTGCGGCCATCGTGCAGGCTGATGGTCAGCCCTGGCCCGTGGAGCGGCACCAGCCCAACCGTGACTTTCTGGCCGGCAACCAGGTCGGTGAGCCGCTGGGCGGCGCTGGAGCGCTGGGCGCTCTGGTCTTCCAGCTGGCGGATGGCGGCCTGCAGGGAGCCGACCCGGTCCCGCAGGTGCCGGTTCTCGGCCTCCAGGTCGTTGACACTGGTGCGCAGCGCCTCGTTGCGGGCGACCCGATTGGAGGGCGGCAGCGGCTGGCTACGGAACTGGGCCGCCGCCAGGGCCGAGACCAGGAAGGTCGCCAGACAGACGCTGACAACCAGAGGAACACGAACCCGCACGCTTGGCTGTAGTGTAAGGAAAGCGGACGTTCAGCCTACCTGAGAAGGAGGGACCGATGGCGCAAAAGGTGGAAATCCCGCAGCGGGAGAGCACCATCCCCGACGAGCCGGGGCGCGCGAATCCATTCACGAATGCCCAAACCCAGTTCGACATCGCGGCGGATGTTCTCGGCCTGGACCCCAACATGCGCCGGGTCCTCCGGGAGTGCAAGCGGGAGCTGATCGTCACCTTCCCGGTGCTGATGGACGATCACACCATCCAGATGTTCACCGGCTTCCGCGTCCAGCACAACATCGACCGCGGCCCGGCCAAGGGTGGCATCCGGTACCACCAGGACGTCAACCTCGACGAGGTGAAGGCCCTGGCGATGTGGATGACCTGGAAGTGCGCCGTGGTCGGCATCCCCTATGGCGGGGCCAAGGGCGGGGTGATTGTGGATCCCAAGAAGCTGAGCCGCAACGAGCTGGAGAACCTAACCCGCCGCTACACCAGTGAGATCAGCATCCTGATCGGTCCCGATCGGGACATCCCCGCCCCCGACGTCAACACCAATGCCCAGATCATGGCCTGGATGATGGACACGATCAGCATGCAAGTCGGCCACTCCGTCCCCGCCGTCGTCACCGGCAAGCCGATCGGCATCGGCGGATCGGAGGGGCGCGCCGAGGCCACCGGCCGTGGGTGCATGCTGACCACCCTGGCGGCCCTCAAACATCTCGGCATCCGACCCCAGGACGCCACGGTCGCCGTCCAGGGAGTCGGCAACGTTGGCTACACCACCGCCAAGCTGCTGCAGCAAGCGGGCTGCAAGGTGATCGCGGTCAGCGACTCGAACGGGGCCTGCTACAACGAGGACGGCATCCAGCTGGACGAGGTGGTCCGAGAAAAGGAATTGACCGGACGGCTGCGCCAGAAAGTCTGCACCATGCTGACCAACGCCGAGCTGCTCGAGCTGCCGGTGACGGTGCTGGTGCCGGCCGCGCTGGAAAACCAGATCCATCGGGGCAACGCCCATCGGGTCAAGGCCAAAATCGTCTGCGAGGGCGCCAACGGCCCGACCACGCCGGAGGCCGACTTGATCCTGGAACAGAAGGGTGTCTTCTTGATTCCCGACATCCTGGCCAACGCGGGCGGCGTGACCGTCTCCTACTTCGAGTGGGTCCAGGACCTCCAGGAGTTCTTCTGGGACGAGTCCGACATCAACCTGCGGCTGGAGCGGATCATGATGAAGGCCTTCGACAACGTGTTGCGTGTCAGCCAGGAGAAGAAGGTCAACATGCGGGTGGCCGCTTACGTGGTCGCGGTCGACCGGGTGGCCCAGGCTACGACGATTCGAGGGATCTACCCGTAGACGGCAAGGTCAGGCGAGACCCCCTCCCCTGCCCCTCCCCGCAAAGGGGGAGGGAAAAGCGAAGACGCTACGATGGCGGGATCTACCCCTGAGCTAACCCTCCTTCAGGTCGGCGACGGTGGCGCCGCTGATCCGGACCAGGTCGGCCGGCGCAATCGGGAAGACGTGGTGGGGCGTGCCGGCCGCCGCCCAGACCGTGTCGTACTGGAGCAGGTCGCGGTCGAGGTAAGTGGGGATGGGAGCGGGGAAGCCCACCGGCGGGACGCCGCCGATGGCGTACCCGGTGGCGCGGCGCACGGCGTCGGCATCCGCCTTGCCCACCGCCGATCCCACCAGCCGGCTCAGCTGGGGCAGGGCCAGCCGGTTCGCGCCCGAAACCAGTGCCAGCACCGGCTCAGGCCCGGACAGGAAGACCAGCGATTTCACGATCTGCCCGACCGTGGTGCCGATGGCCGCCGCGGCCTCGGCCGCGGTGCGGGTCGAGTCCGGAAACTGGCGGACCTCGGCGGTGACGCCGCGCGCCCGAAGGGTGGCCTGCACGCGCGACGGCGGCGACACGTTCTCGGTCGACCGATCCACCACGTT